>JBCBKF010000063.1:0-10390 GCA_038522255.1 Pseudomonadota bacterium | reverse complement strand
ATTGTCGATACCGCCTGCAAACTCGCCGACTGTTGTGACCCGATCTTGCGGCGCTGGGGCGGCGATCAACGTGTCGCCCGCATCGACGAAGGCGAATAGGGTCTCAAGCTCGTGGTACCCGTCCTCGCGCCGCCTGCGGACGTGCAGCGCAAGGTTGATCTTGGCGTAGGCGGTTTCCTGCACGAGAACTCCCAACAGAAGGGAGATCACATATTCGGATAGTTAGGCCCGCCGCCACCTTCGGGCGTCACCCAGTTGATGTTCTGGTTGGGGTCCTTGATGTCGCAGGTCTTGCAGTGGACGCAGTTTTGCGAGTTGATCTGGAAGCGCGGCTCCTTGCCGTCTTCCTCGATCCACTCATAGACGCCCGCCGGGCAATACCGCGCTGACGGACCACCAAAAACCTCGTACTCGCTTTGCTTCTGCAGGTCCCAGTCGCTGACCTGCAGGTGGACCGGCTGATCCTCGGCGTGGTTGGTATAACTGTAGGCCACATTGGTCAGACGATCGAAGGTGATCTCGCCATCGGCCTTGGGATAGTCGATCTTGGGATAAAGATCCGCGCGGCCCGTCTTCGTGTAATCCGCGTGGTGCTTCATCGTAATCGGCAGACCAATCTTGAGCGTGCGCATCCACATATCGACGCCCGCAAGAATCGCACCAATGTCCTCGCCATATTTCGCCACGGCAGGCTCAGCATTCTTCACCTTCTTGAGCTCGTCCGCGATCCAGCTTTTTCGCAAGGTCGGCTCGTAAGCCTGCAATTCGGGCTGGTTTTCGTGGTTAGCGATTTCTTCAACAATCGCCTCAGCGCAGAGCATCCCGCTCTTCATCGCGGTGTGGCTGCCCTTGATCCGCGGCACGTTTACGAAGCCTGCCGCGCACCCGATCAGCGCACCGCCCGGGAAAGCAAGCTTGGGCACAGACTGCCAACCGCCCTCATTGATGGCGCGCGCGCCATAAGCAACGCGCTTACCTCCTTCGAGTATCGCCTTGATATCAGGGTGTGTTTTCCACCGCTGAAACTCTTGATAAGGCGATACCCAGGGGTTCTTGTAATCGAGCGCGGTGACAAAACCGAGCGCGACCTGGTTGTTGGCCTGATGGTATAGAAAGCCCCCACCCCACGTGCCGCTTTCGCTTAATGGCCAGCCTTGGGTGTGAAGCACGCGTCCGGGAACGTGCTTCTCGGGATCAATGTCCCAAAGTTCTTTAACTCCAAGGCCATAGACTTGAGGCTCACAATTGGCCTCAAGATCAAACCTGGCTTTCATCTGCTTGGTGAGGCTGCCGCGGGCGCCTTCGGCAAACAGGGTGTATTTCGCCTCGATCTCCATGCCGGGGGTGAAATCGGGCTTTTGCGAGCCATCGGCAGCAATACCCATGTCCTGCGTGATAACGCCTCTGACCGCGCCCTTTTCGTCGAACATGACCTCGGCGGCCGGAAAGCCGGGAAATACCATTACGCCCAGTTCTTCGGCTTGCTCGGCCAGCCATCGGCTCATATTGCCGAGCGAGCCGGTGTAGCAGCCGTGATTGCTCATAAGCGGGGGCATAAAAATGTGTGGAAGCGGTGTCTTGCCAGTCTTACCTAAGACCCAGTGCCAATTGTCAGTCACTGGCGTTTCGGCCATCGGGCAGTCCATATCGCGCCAGTCCGGCAGCAATTCATCGAGCGCCTTGGGATCGACAACAGCGCCTGAAAGAATGTGCGCGCCAACCTCAGAGCCTTTTTCAAGCACAACGACCTCCAGCTCATCGTTGAGCTGTTTCAGCCGGATCGAGGCTGCCAGCCCGGCCGGGCCTCCTCCAACGATCACCACATCACATGGCATGCTTTCGCGTTCAGTCATCTGCTCTCTAGTCCCCGATGGCGCTTCGTCGCATTTCTGCGGGTTTTGCTTACCTGTCACACTTGATAAGCCGACCCGAGACAGTCAAGACCTGTAATAATCGCCATGAACGCTTCCACCCCCCCTCGAACGACTGCGCTTGGCCAGGAACTGGCCGCTGCGCTTGAATGGTGGATGGATGCGGGTGTGGACTGCGTTTTCCAAGATGACGCTACGGCTTGGCTGAAAGCGGAGAAGGAAACACACCTTTCACCTCCACCCCCAGCCCCGACTAAGAACACCGCGACAGGCCCTCTTAGAACCGAGGCGGGGCAGGCGGCGCCTGAACGGGTTGATTTCTTTGCATCCGGCAAACCACGTTCGCTCGAGGATTTCCGCGAATTCTGGGTGACCACGACTGAATTGCACTCGACCGGACTGCGCGGACGCGTGGCCCCACGCGGTCCATCACACGCAGATGTGATGGTGCTGGTCGTCGAACCGGAGGAGGGCGACAAAGATCAGCTTCTCTCGGGACCCCAAGGAGTGCTGTTGGGTGCCATCCTGAGGGCCGCGCAGGTCGATCCCGCACGGGTCTACCTTGCCTCCGCACTTCCGCGGCACACACCGCTTGCCGATACACACGCGCTGGCTGCTGGTGGACTTGATGCGGTGCTTCACCATCACATCGCCCTTGTGCAACCCAAACGGTTGATAGGATTTGGCACAGGACTCGCCGCATTCCTTGGGCAAAATGGGAATAGGCAGGGTGTCAATTCAGCGCAAATCAACCAAGCACCCCTCATTGAGAACGCGCTCTTGAGCGAGGGGCTTGATACGCTTTCAGACATGCCCCGCCTCAAGGCTCGGTTTTGGCGGAGATGGATTGAATGGTCGACACAATGAGTGTGGCTGCCCTCTTGCGGGTCATCAAAGTCTGCAGCGCGCTCACTCTGGCCGCATCTGCAGGTGCCGCAATCGCCGCAGCGCAGGGCGGTGCAGACCGCGCTCCAGAGCAAAGCCTGGTGGCGCGCTATGACCGCAGCGACGATGCAGCTGAGCGCTGGGCCGTCCTGCCATCCATGCTGTCAGATGAGGAGCGCGCGCTGTACCGTGGCATCTTCCAGGCGATAGACAGCGAAGACTGGCAAACGGCCGAGCAGCTTCTTCAGCAGGTGCGCGGAGGGGTCCTCGACCAGATCGCGCTGGCAGAGTATTTCACACATGCCAACAGTCCCCGGATTTCAGCCGACCGCATCGCCCAATGGTTCACCATGGGTACCCACCTCCCTCAATCCGAACAATTGGGGCGGATGGGGGCGAAACGGGGATTGGAATGGCTTCCCGATTTTCCCGCTGCGCAACAGCTACGCTACCAGCAGGGTGCAGCCAAGCGCGTTAGGCCCCGCACAGTGCGCGATGGTACGATAACGGACGGGGCGCGCTCAGCGATCCTTGGGGCGATCAAGGATGATGACCCGCTTGGCGCCTATGAGACCCTCGTGGCGATCGATCCTGAACTTAGCCCCGAAGCCCGCGCCGAATGGCGCCAGCGGGTCGCGTGGAGCTTCTACATCGAGAATGATGACCAGAACGCTCTTGCCCTTGCTCAAAGGGTGGCGGAAGGCTCCGGCGCCTGGGTGGCCGAGGGCGAATGGGTCGCGGGCCTTGCCTCGTGGCGTCTTGGCAATTGTACGCAGTCTGCCGAAGCCTTCGCCCGGGCGGCAGGTTCATCGACCAATTTCGAGCTGTCGTCAGCGGCGCATTACTGGGCGCACAGGGCGCAAATCCGGTGTGGGGAGCCAGCGCGGGCGCAAGATCATCTGCACGCCGCTGCACAATGGCGCGACACGTTGTACGGCATGCTAGCCGCTGACCAATTGGGGCTCGACCCGATCCCTGTCACTGCCAGCCAGAGCTCGGCTTTCACACAGGACGACTGGCGCGTGCTGGAGGCTCGCCCGAATGTGAGGATCGCTGCTGCCCTCATGGAAGTGGGCCGCGTTACCTTGGCCGATGAGGTCTTGCGCCATGAGGCACGGATTGGCGGGTCGCGCGGCTATAAGAGCCTGGCGCGGCTTGCGCGGCATCTTGGCCTTCCCGCAACGCAGCTCTTCATGGCGTATCATGCACCTTATGGTGCAACAGCCGACCGGGCGCTGCGCTATCCCGTTGCAAGCTGGCGTCCGAAAACTGGCTGGCGCGTCGATCCCGCGCTCGCATTCGCACACGCCTTACAGGAATCGAACTTTCGCGCATCGGCGGTAAGTCCGGCAAATGCTCGGGGACTGATGCAAATCCGACCGGTGACCGCACGCGAGCACAATCGTCGTTTGAACCTTGGCGCCAGCTACGCCGATCTCAATGATCCGGAAACGAACCTGGCGTTTGGGCAAAGGCATCTGGAAATGCTGCGCGATTCGCCCGTGACGCAGGGCAAACTGCCCAAGATCATGGCGGCGTATAATGCGGGTCTGACACCCTTGGCCCGTTGGAACAGCGAAATACGCGATTTCGACGACCCGCTTTTGTGGATGGAATCGATCCCCTATTGGGAAACCCGCGGTTATGTGGCGATCGTGATGCGCAATTACTGGATGTACCAACGCGCTGCAGGTGTCCCCTCACCTTCCCGTCTGGCGCTAGCGCAAGGGCTATGGCCGCAATTTCCCGAAACCGATGGCCGCCAAACTGCCCGCCAAACTGCCGGCACGCAGCAGGCCCGTTAAATCAGCATTGGCGCTGCGAAAACGAACGCGGCGACACATGAGAAAGCACCTCCATGGCGATTGACCCCGAGAAATCCTTTATCCCGATCAACATCGCCGTGCTTACCGTGTCTGACACCCGCACGTTTGAGACGGACACCTCCGGCGATATTCTGGCCCAGAGGATCGAAGATGCCGGACACACGGTTGCGGAACGGTGCATCGTAAAGGACGACGCGGTCGAACTGGCCTTGTTGATTGAGAAATGGATCGATGATCCGGCAATAGACGCCATTATCTCGACCGGCGGCACCGGGCTAACCGGGCGCGATGTCACGCCCGAAGCCTTGTCGCGGATCAAGGGTGGGCGCGATATACCTGGCTTTGGGGAATTGTTCCGCTGGCTGAGCTTCAAGACCATTGGCACGAGCACCGTTCAATCGCGCGCCTGCGCAATTGTGGCTCGCGGGACCTATATCTTTGCCCTGCCCGGTTCCAATGGAGCTGTGAAGGATGGGTGGGACGGGATCCTGGCCGAACAGCTTGATGCGCGAAACAGGCCGTGCAACTTTATCGAATTGATGCCGCGATTGACTGAGAAATAGGTTTTCAAACCAGCTTGTTCTTATTATGTTCTCACCAATGGGAACATCGAAGCCCCTCCTCAATCACCCTGACTACGAACCCGGTCGTGGCGCTGTATCAGCGCGCAACTCGACGCGCTTTGACCTTGCCTCGCGCGAACTTGACGGCGACTGGCGCGATCATGTCGCTACGCTTGATGGGCCGTCGGTGCACATGAAGACCAGCGTGACCGTCGAGAACCCCAAATCGATCCTGAGTTTCAATCAGTCGCCTGATGTCCCTTTCGATCGCTCCATTAATGCTTACCGCGGGTGTGAGCATGGATGCGTCTACTGCTATGCCCGGCCTACCCACGCTTATCATGACTTGTCGCCGGGCTTGGACTTTGAAACCAAGCTTTTTGCGAAGCCCAACGCCGCTGAATTGTTGCGTGAGACGTTGAACAAGGCCAAGTATCAGCCTCGCCCTATCGCTTTGGGCACAAACACCGATCCCTATCAGCCGATCGAGCGGGAATATCGCATCACGCGCGAAATCCTCGAAGTGTGCCTTGAGGCGCGCCATCCGGTGACCATCACGACCAAATCGGATCGGGTGCTGCGCGACTGTGATCTGCTGGAGGAGATGGCGCGAGAGAAACTGGCGGCTGTCGCGATCTCCGTGACAAGCCTGGATCCCGCACTTTCAGCCAGACTTGAGCCGCGCTGCGCTGCGCCGGGAAAGCGGATGGCGGCGTTGGAGGCGCTCGTAAAACTGGGCGTTCCCACGCATTGCTCGATCTCGCCGATCATCCCGGCGATCACCGATGAGTTCATGGAAGCGATAGTCGCACGCGTCGCGGATATAGGCGTGCCAAGCGTGGGCTGGATACCGCTGCGTCTGCCGCATGAAGTGGCACCGCTGTTTCGCGAATGGCTGGATGTGCACTACCCCGATCGCGCGGGCAAGGTAATGAGCATCGTGCGTTCGATCCGAAATGGTCGTGACAACGATCCCGATTTCTTTACCCGTATGCAGCCCACGGGCGTGTGGGCCGACCTCTTCCGCAGCCGCTTTCGCAGTGCCTGCAAGCGCGCGGGGATAGCCCAAGGGAAAGACAGGCACCGCTTCGAGCTTGATTGCTCGCGCTTTCGCCGTCCCGAGATAGGCGGCCAGATGCGGCTGTTGTGAAGGCCTTGCGCCGTGGCGTGCGGCCCGATAGCTCGGGCTGGAACGCTCTTGGGGGATTGGAATGCAGCGGTTTTTTCTAGCCTCGGCGATGGCCATGGGGATGAGTTTGGCGGGCTCTGTGAACGCTCAACCCACAAATCCCGCTGCTTCGTCCATTCTGGACTCCATTGACGATGAAATGCTGCGCATCGCCATCTCCAACGCCGGAGCGAGCGCCGCGCCGCTCGACGATGACGCGAACACGCTGCGCATCGCTTTTCCTAACGGCATGCGCGGCGTCGCCCGGCGAATGGCCTGCATCAAGGCGCCGGGGGCCCAAGAGGTGGAGTGCAAGGGTCTGATACTGCTCGGCTATTTCTCTAAGCCTGAGGGGGTTTCCAAGGCCCGGCAGCAAGACGCCCTTACCCGCTTTGGCCTTGAACAAAACCTCGCTTCGGTCATCGTCAATCGCGAAGGAGAACATGTGGTCAAGGCCTATGTGATCTTCGATGGCGGGATCACACTTGAAAACCTGATCGTGCGCCTCTCGCTGTTTGGCGCGAGCATGAAAGAGTATCAAGGGCTGCTTTACGGCCCGGCTGAAAAGAGCAAAACACAATCCGTCAAAGGAGAAGACCAATCGTAAGCCTATCTCATCTTCGCAGACTTTCTTTTGCAGCCATAGTCTTTGCCAGCGCCGCTGCATCGCCGCTTGAGGCGCAGGACAGCCAAACCCTGGCCACCTTTTCCCGCGACAATCTGAAAGCTGCTTTGACGGCCATCGGCGCGACACATGAGGATAGTCGCACAGGAAAGTCAGTGAACGTCATTTTCGGGGGCGGCCTGAAAGCCAATGCTGTGACCACTGCCTGTCAGGATGAGGAGAACAAGAGCGAATGCTACGGCACCTCTATCCTCGCCACGTTTGGTAAACCAGACGCTGCTAGCGAATCCGACGTGCGCAACGCAATCAACGAATACAACTACCGTGAAAACTTTGGCCGCGCATATCTCGATCCTGAGGGCGAGATTTCGGTTCGCATCTATATCATTTCCGATGGCGGTATTTCGCGCGTTAATTACGAACGCCAGATCAGCCTCTGGGAAGAATCTTTGAAAGACTTCGTCAGCTATTTGTACAAAGAGAATGAGGAATGACCGGCGCAAAAACTGCGCTTTGTCACCCGAACCCATCCCCAAGCTCGCCCGGCTTAAATCGGATTAACCGGCTGTCGATCAAGGCTGCGGTGCGGTTCTGGACGGCGATCTGATAATCAGGATCGGTGACCATTTCCAAAAACGCGGATGCTGTGGGGTAATGTGCGATAAAGCCTTCGTGCCATTGGCGCACTTCGGGGCCGGTCACCATCGTCTCGAAGCCTCCGCGCCAAACGACCTCGCCCCCCACGCGCCGGAAAATGGGGCCGCTGGTCGTCCCGTATTCCTCATAGGCACGCTTGCCTGACCAACCGTTGCCGTGATGCCGATGCCCTTCGGGATATTCGGCCCTCTCGCGGTACAGCAGCAGGTTGAGCATATGGATCGGAGTGTCACGCGGCAGGTCCTTGAACGCCTTCCAGTTTAACGGCGAGGGGTCGATATGGACGCGCTCCGGCTCGACGTAAGGGTCGGGCACCGCCTCAAGCCTCAAGCCTGTAGTTGTGGAACCGGTCGCGCAGGTCCTTTTTCGATATCTTGCCGGTCGCAGTGTGCGGAATGTCGTCGACGAATTCGACCGCATCGGGCAACCACCATTTGGCCACCTGCGGCTTCAGGTGTTCTATAACCTCGCCACTGGTAAGTTCGGCGCCCTCGCACGGCACCACGAAGAGGACCGGTCGCTCATCCCATTTGGGGTGCGGCATGCCGATGCACGCCGCCTCCGCAACAGCCGGGTGACCCACGGCAGCGTTTTCGAGCTCGACTGAACTGATCCACTCGCCGCCTGACTTGATCACGTCCTTGGTGCGATCGGTCAGCTGCAAGGTGCCATCGGGGTGGATGATGCCTACATCGCCGGTGTCGAACCAGCCTTCGGCATTCGCCGCATCCTTGTCCGCCTTGAAATAGCGCTTCACGACCCATGGGCCACGGATCTGGAGCGCTCCGCTCGTCTTGCCGTCTCGCGGCAGCTCGGTTGTCATGTCATCGAGATCGACAATGCGCAGCTCGACGCCAAAGATCGGGCGGCCTTGCATCATTGTCTTTTTGACCCTCTCTTCGAAGGAAAGCCCTTCCCAATCCCATGTTGGTGAACCGACAGTTCCGATCGGCGACGTCTCTGTCATGCCCCAGGCATGCTGGACGCGCGTGCCGTTCTTCATCAGCCTTTCGATCATGAATTTAGGGGCCGCTGAGCCGCCGATCGTGGCAGCTTCCAGGGGCGGCAGATCAATGCCCTCAGCGTCACAATACTGGAAATGAGCGAGCCACACGGTCGGCACACCGGCGCTGTCGGTCACTTTCTCGCGCAGCATCAATTCGTGCAGAACGGCCGGATCGTTGACCGCGGAGAAGACGAACTTCACCCCCGCCATCGCGCCCGCATAGGGCAGGCCCCACGACGCCGCGTGAAACATCGGCACGACCGGGAGCATCACAGAGGCACCGCTAAAATTGAAGACGCCAGGCTGGAGGCCCGAGACTGCGTGCAACACGGTTGAGCGGTGCTCGTACTGCACACCCTTGGGATTGCCGGTTGTACCAGATGTGTAGCAGATCATGCATGGGTCGGTCTCTTCGCCCGTGACCCATTCGAAGTCGCCATCTTGAGCGCCGATCCAGTCCTCGAACGCTGGGCTATGCTCGGCGCTGTCGTAGCAGATGTAATGCTCGACGGTGGGCCACCGGTCGCGCATTTTGTCGACGATCGGCTGAAAGGCGGCGTCGTAACACAGCACCTTATCCTCGGCGTGGCTGACGATATATTCTAGCTGATCTTCAAACAGGCGCGGGTTCACGGTGTGCAGCACGCCGCCCATCCCAGCAACGCCATACCAGCTTACAAGGTGGCGCGAATGGTTCATTGCGAGACTGGCAACCTTGTCGCCTTTCTTCAGGCCAAGCGCCCGGAGAGCCTGCGCCATCTTCAGCGCATCGCGGCGAATACCTGCCCAGTTGGTGCGGGTTTCGCTGCCATCGGCCCATCGCGTCGCTATTTCGCGACCACCCGTTTCGCGTGCCGCGTGATCAATCACATGCGTTACCCGCATGGTCCAATCCTGCATGGCTCCCAGCATGGCTACTCCCTCTCTCCTGGCACTGTTTTGATTTGCCCCATTCATGCCCCGCCAAACAGCGCTTGGCAATCGGTTAGGTAGCCAAGGTTCCAAGGGATCAGGATTGAACGAAATGCATCCTTGTCACTCAGTTGCCATTTGGCGCGCATACCACCAACGGACCTAATCCACCAAACAAGGACTTACCTATGAGAAAGTCTGCGCTTTTAGTTGCCGGTGCCAGCGTTCTTATTGCCGCTCCAGCCTCGGCCCGCGAAGGCCTTTATGTCGGCGTTGATGGCGGCATCACGCTTGAAGACCAGGTCGATGTCGACGCTGACACCACACCGCCTGAAAACGCCGCCTTTGCCGATACCGAGACAGGTTTCGATTTCGACATTGTCATTGGATATGATTTCGGGCCGGTCCGGATCGAAGCGGAAGGCGCATATAAACAGAACAGCTATGACGGCTTGACGGTTGTGCTGCCTGCCATTGTGCCAGGATCACCTGTGCCAAGTGGGACCGTTGTTGAAAACGAGGAAGACCTCTCGATCTTTTCAGGGATGGTCAACGGCATCATCGATCTGGGCAACGATGACGGTTTCAACGTCTTTGTCGGTGGTGGTGTAGGTATTGCCAATCTCGACATTCCTGTCGAAGTCGCCGGCGTTGGCACGGTGGTCGACGACAGCACGACTGATTTTGCCTATCAGGCCCTCGCTGGTCTGCGATTCCCGGTGTCAGACAACCTCGATCTTGGTCTAAAATATCGCTATTTCGTGATCGATGAATTCGAAATCGACACAGCGGCGGGCATTCCGGCCGAGGTGGACTACCAAGCGCACTCAATCCTGGCGAGCGTAGTTTACAACTTTGGTGCGAAGGCAGCGCCGCC
>JBCBKF010000062.1:0-10467 GCA_038522255.1 Pseudomonadota bacterium | reverse complement strand
GTCTGATCGCGTTGCCGCCCGTTCTGGGGTTCGCTCTTTATTTTTGCGCCTTTCATACGCCGCAACATCTGATTGAGATACGCGATCGGTTCAGCGACTGGAAACTTGCGCATGTTGCCTTGATCGGAATCGCCGTAACTTTTTTGGCGATTTTGTTCGGACTTTTGTTCTTCAATCCCTCCTTCAACGACGGGCTCACTTCGTCCGCCACCGCCTTTCAGTTCCTCGCATCCCTGGCTGTGCCGCATCAGATTGCTAGGTCACTTGTGAGGTCAGACAGCAGGCTAATGTAGCTCGAAGATCAAGTGACCCACTCCCCGAAGTGTACACCAGATTGAAAATAGGATTTCCGGCTGGTGACGACTTGAAAGGCACTTAAGCATGGTGGGGAAGAAACAAACACCGAAGCCATGAAGGGTCAGCTTCCCACCCTCAGTTTCTGCCCTTGTGCGACGAATTCTGATCAAGAGAACCAGCCGTAAGTCGGTGGACGCGCCCCTCACCCCCATGGCCGCTCGCGGTACCACTTCGTTATCACGTATTTCGTGCCCTTGCGCACCTTCATCCCGTGATGGAGCGTGTTGGGGTTTTCGCGCCCGTCCAAGCGGCGATTGTTCCAGCACACCAGCTTGCCCGCTTCGGGTTGGAAGGTCTTGCCCACCGCCTTGAACCGGGTCGCGCCGCCTGCTTCGACATCGTTCAGGTAGATCATGAAGGTCCAGGTTCGCTGGCCGGCTACTGCGCAATATTGCTCCCAATCGGGCCCGCCTGGGGTGAAGTAATCGGTGTGCGGCTTGAACTCCTGGCCCATCGCATAGCGCTGGCCCTGCAGCGGTTCGCCATGCGCTGGGTCGATCCCACAAAGCGCGGTGAGCAGTTCCTCAATTTCGCGCACGGCGGGTTCGTCGTGCGGCAGGTCGCAGGTTTCCGAGGTGCGGAAGTACTTGTCGCCATTGTCATCCGCGATGGTGCTCGGGCGACGGTCGCGATCGATCAATGTGATAAGCGCGTCGCGCAGGCTTTCGGGCGTAAAGTCGCGGCACTGGAAGATCTCAGCCTTGGGGCTGGGCAGGCGCTGCATGCCGGGGCGCTGCATCAGCCGCTCTGCCGAAGAATCGGTGATCACAACCATGTCTCGAACCCTAAATCCACCCGTGCGCCAGACCAAGGGTCAATGGCGCAGTCAAGGCGCGCGCGTAAGATTATTACGTTTGCGTTTCATCTCGGCAGTTTTCGCTTTCCTTGATGCGCGCTTTGTGCAACACGCTCGCGCCCGTTCATGACGGCCTTGACCGCTCGTCAGGCTTGCGCGATGGCCCGCGGCTTAGCGCGGACCCGGTGGCATCTGGCTGGCGAGTTTGAGCGGGTTGTGGCGATCGTAGTTCAGTTGGTTAGAACGCCGGCTTGTGATGCCGGAGGTCGTGGGTTCAAGTCCCATCGGTCGCCCCATTTCTCCCGCTTGATCAGGCCCCAGCACGCATCGTCCAAGGCGGCTCGCGCGGGGCAATGCAAGGGGTGTGATACGCCGATGACCGCTTTCTGGACCGAACCCGATTTTGACGATCACGAGCTGGTGCACTTTGTGCGCGAGCGCAAATCGGGGCTCACAGCGATTATCGCGGTCCATTCCAGCCATCTTGGGCCGGGCGCTGGCGGCACACGCTTTTGGCACTACCCAAATCCCAAAGACGGCCTGCGCGACGCTTTGCGCCTGAGCCGCGGGATGAGCTACAAGAACGCGATGGCCGGCCTGCCGATGGGCGGCGGCAAGGCGGTCATCCTGGCTGACGATGCGCGCACAAAGACGCCCGAATTGCTCGCCGCCTTCGGCGATGCGGTGGAGGGCCTGGGCGGGCGTTATGTGACGGCCGAAGATGTCGGGATTTCCGAAAGCGACATGGTCGCGGTATCAAAGCGTACGGCGCACGTATCCGGCCTGCCAGTGACGGGCGAAAACGCAGCCGGGGGCGATCCGGGCCCCTTTACCTCTTATGGCATCTATCTCGGCATTCTCGCCGCTATACGTCACAAACTTGGCAAGGACAGCGCGGCGGGCGTCCATGTCGCGGTTCAGGGCGTGGGCAGTGTGGGCGGCGGCGTCGCGCGACTGCTGGCAAAGGATGGCGCGAAGCTGACACTCGCGGATATCGATGCCCATGCTGCGCATGCTATGGCGCAGGAACTGGGCGGTGTGGCGGTGGATGCGGACGCGATCATGACAACCTCATGCGATGTCCTGAGCCCCAACGCGCTGGGCGCGATCCTTGATGAGGACACCATCGCAGCGCTCGACACCGCGATCATTGCCGGGGGAGCGAACAATCAGCTCGCAAGAGCGCATCATGGCGCGCCTTTGTTCGAGCGCGATATTCTGTACGCGCCCGATTACGTCATCAACGCCGGCGGCATCATTTCGGTCGCCAGCGAATATCTCGCCCGGCGCGAGGGGCGGGTAGGATCGGTTGACGAAGTACGCGCTCGCATCGCGCAGATCCCCGGTCGGCTGGAAGAAATCTGGCAGGAAAGCGCTGCGAGCCAGACTTCGCCCGATATTGTCGCGGACCGGATGGCGCAAGAACGGATCGGCCGGGGCTGATCCCCGCGCCAGCTTCCACGACCCAAGCCCGGATTTTGCAATCCGTGTCCCATCCTATGCACGAAGGTTATGGGATTTGTGCCCTTGCCCGCCCGCCGCAAGGAACTTAGATGTTGTCAGGGATTTAAAAGCTCGTGCACATCTACGCCAATCCAAAGCGCTTCTTGTCGCTCGCCAACTGGCTGACGCCGCTGCTCTTCTGGAGCGGACTGGCGCTTGTAACAGGCGTGATCGCCTATGGCCTTGCCCCTGACCTGCCCGGCTTTGTGAAAACCATGGGGGTTGATCCTGTGCCGCCGGACCGCTTGATGGGCGAAACCGTGCGCATCCTGTTTATCCATGTGCCCGCCGCCTGGCTTGGCATGGGCGGCTGGGCTGGGATTGCTCTTTCTTCTGCCGCGCTGCTGATCTGGAAACACCCGCTCGCCGCGTTGTCCGCGCGCGCGATTGCGGTGCCGGGGCTGGTGTTCACGATTGTGTGTCTTGCCACCGGTTCGATCTGGGGACGCCCGACATGGGGCACCTGGTGGGTGTGGGATGGGCGACTGACGAGTATGCTGGTGCTCGCCTTCCTCTATATCGGCTATCTCGCGCTCGCTTCGGCGACCGCGCGCGAAGGCGCTTCCCCCCGGATTGCGGCGATCTTTGGCATGGTGGGCGCAATCAACATCCCGATCATCAATCGCAGCGTCGTGTGGTGGAACTCGCTCCACCAACCGCCCAGCCTTACCGCAGGCAAGAGCGCAATCGATGCAGCTTTTCTGTGGCCGCTGCTGATCGCGCTGCTGGGCTTCTCGCTGCTGTTTGGCGCGATCGTGCTGATGCGGATGCGCGCACTGATCGCGCAGGCGCAGGTCGAAGCGCGCCTTCGCCGCCGGGCGCTTGAGGAAGAACCCATGCCCAACGCCCCTCTTGCGATGGAGCCAGCCTGATGCTGCGCGAGAGCCTGCCGCAATGGGATTATGTTATCGCCGCCTATGCGGTGCTGCTGATCGCGATGGCTGCGCTCATCGCGTGGAGCTGGCTGTCCATGCGCCGCGCCGAACAGCGCCGTGAGGATATGAAGCGCCGATGAGCCAGCCGCCGAACAGCGGGTTGAAACCCAAACATCAGCGCCTGACGCTGGTCACCTTTGCGCTTCTGGCCATCGTGGCCGCTGGGCTGATCGCGGTGTGGGCGCTGCGCAATCAGGCGAATTATTTCTACCTGCCCGAAGAGATGGCCGCCACACCGCCGCAAGTGGGTCAGCCGGTGCGCCTTGGCGGAATGGTTCAGTCGGGATCGCTGCTGACCGAGGCGGACGGGATCACGGTGCGCTTCGTCGTAACCGGCAATGAGGCGAGCACTATCCCCGTGCGCTATAGCGGTATTCTGCCCGACCTGTTTGTCGAAGGGTCGGGCGTCGTTGCCGAAGGCAGTTTGCAAACCGATGGCACCTTCTTGGCGACTAATCTGCTGGCCAAGCACGATGAGAATTACGTGCCCAAGGAGCTTGAAGGGCTTGAGGCGCATGATGCGCAGGATAAGGTCGCCGAGACCACAATCGGCCTGTGATTGTGCGTGTGAACCGGGCATAACTGCGCAATGATCGCTGAAATCGGACACGCTGCCCTGTGGCTCGCCGCCGCTCTGGCCATACTCCAGATGGTATCTGGGGGGCTTGGCTTGCGCGCAGCTGGCGCGATGGGCGAAGCGCCGGGCCCGGACGGCACCGCATCGCCCTTTGCACTCTATGCCCGGCCCGCCGCAGTGGTGCAGGCGTTTCTCGCGGTGCTGGCCTTTGCGAGCCTGCTCTACAGCTTTGCGGTCACCGATCTGTCAGTCAAATTGGTGGCGACCAATTCGCACTCGATGAAGCCGTTCCTTTACAAGCTTACAGGCACATGGGGGAACCACGAAGGCTCGATGCTGCTGTGGGTTGCGGTGCTGGCTTTGTCGGGCGGGGTCCTTGCCTTTGCCGAACGGCGCCTGCCGGAACGCACGATGTCGGCAACGCTCGCAGTGCAGGGTTTTGTGGCGATCGGCTTTTACGTCTTTCTGCTGCTCAGTTCGAACCCGTTTGAACGGCTGCCCGTGCCCGCCGTAGAAGGGGTGGGACTCAATCCGCTGCTGCAGGATATCGGCCTCGCTGTGCACCCGCCCACTTTGTATGTCGGCTATGTTGGTCTCTCGGTTGCCTTCAGCCTCGCGATGGGAGCCCTCATCACAAAAGAGGTGAACCCCAATTTCGCCAAAGTCATGCGGCCCTGGGTTCTGGGTGCCTGGGTGTTTCTGACGCTCGGCATAACCGCGGGCTCGTACTGGGCCTATTACGAGCTGGGCTGGGGCGGCTGGTGGTTCTGGGACCCGGTTGAGAACGCCTCGCTCATGCCCTGGCTTGCCGCGACCGCTTTGCTTCATTCAGTCAGCGTGCTCGCCGCGCGTGACGCTTTGCGGACCTGGACGATCATGCTGGGCGTGGTCGCCTTTTCGATGAGCATGCTGGGCACTTTCCTCGTGCGCTCGGGCGTCTTGACGAGCGTGCACGCCTTCGCAGTTGATCCTGAGCGCGGCACGCTGCTGCTCATCCTGCTGGCGCTCTATATCGGCGGGAGCCTGACGATCTTTGCTCTGCGCGCCAGTTCGATTGCCGAGGGCAAACGCTTCACCGCGACCAGCCGCGAAGGCGCTTTGGTGTTCAACAATGTGATGCTCTCAGCCATTCTGGCGATTGTGCTGCTGGGCACGCTCTACCCGCTTTTGACCGAGGCGTTTGATGTGCGCGTCAGCGTAGGGCCTCCCTATTTCAACCCGGCGGGTGCGATCTTTGCGATCCCGATGTTCATGGTGATGGCGGTGGGGCCGCTTTTGCGGTGGAAGGACGATAAAGTCGCGCGCGTGCAGCCCGAATTGGCGGTGCTGGCGGCGATCGCGCTGCTTGTGGTGGCGCTGGTGGTGTTCCTCGGGGATTATCCGCTCCTTCCAATCCTGGGTCTGGCGATTGCTGCAGCGCTGGGTGTGGCGGCGCTGCTCCCCTTGCGCGGGCGAAAGCTGACCCGCGTGCCCACCGCGACCTGGGGCATGGTGGTGGCGCATTTCGGCGTCGCGGTCGCTTTGTTCGGCATGGCCAGCGAAGGTGCCTTTACCCAGGAGCGATTGGCCGCAGTGTCCCCCGGCGAGGTCGAAGACATTGGCGGCTGGACCGTTCAGCTTGAAAGCGTTGACCCTGTCTCAGGCCCGAACTGGACTGCGATCGAAGCGCGCCTTGCGGTCAGCCGTGGGGGCTCAGAGCCGGTGATCCTTAGCCCGCAAGCGCGCAATTTCTGGTCGCCGGCGCAAGCGACGAGCGAAAGCGCTCTGCTCACCCGCTGGGATGGGCAGCTTTACGCCGTCATCGGCGATGCGGCGGGGATTGGCCCGGATGGTCAGCAGCGCTGGCAGCTGCGCGTGTGGTGGAAGCCGTTTGTGACCTTCATCTGGTATGGCGGCCTGCTGGTGGCGCTGGGCGGGGTGCTTGCGATTGTCGGCCGCGTGCAGATTGACCTTAAGCGCCGTACGGTGGTGCGCCGGGGTGCAGAGCGGCGCGAAGACCAGGCCGCGCTCGCCGCCGGTAAGGCTGTGCCGGAGCCTGCGGAGTGAGCGGGGCCAACACTGCTACGCCTCCGCCGATCAAGCGCGTCTGGGTCTGGGTGCCGCTGATCCTGTTTGCCGCCTTTGGCGCGCTCGCCGCGTTCATGCTGACCCAGCCCAAGGACGAGTTCGTCCACAGCCAGATGATCGGCAAACCGCTGCCCGAATTTGATCTGCGCGCGGCGACCGACAGCCGCCCCGGCGCCTCAATCGCCGATTTCCGTGATGGAACGCCCAAATTGCTAAACGTCTGGGCGAGCTGGTGCCTGCCTTGCATTGCCGAAGCGCCGCAGCTTGAACAATTGCGCGAAAGCGGGGTCGAGATAATCGGCGTCGCCATCCGCGACCGGCCTCAGGATGTGGCCAATTTCCTGCAGCGTTATGGTAATCCCTATTCGCGCATCGGCGCCGATGATCTGTCCGCATTGCAGTTGGAACTGGGTTCCTCGGGTGTGCCGGAGACCTTCGTCATCGATGGAGCGGGCATAATCCGGCATCAGCATATCGGCGATATTCGCGAACGCGATGTGCCCATACTGCTAGAAAAGCTGGCGGAGGCGAAATGACGATGCGGCGGATGTCTGCCCTGACGCTCGCGTGGCTGGCTGTGGCTCTTTCGACCATGGTTCCGGTGATCGCGCAGACCGCAGTGCCCCCTGCGCCATACGCCTACACCCAGCTGGCCGATCCTGCGCAGGAAGCGGAGGCCACCGCTTTGATGCAAACCCTGCGCTGTCTCAAATGCCAGTCGCAAAGTATCGCTGACAGTGACGCGCCGATGGCGGGCGATATGCGCCACCAGGTCCGCGCGCGGATCGAGGCGGGGCAGAGCCCTGAGGAAATCCGCGCCTGGCTGATGGAACGCTATGGCGATTATGTGAGCTACCAACCTGAAGTGAGTGCGACGACCTGGCCGCTTTTTGCGATCCCCGCTGCGTTGATTGCCCTTGCACTGCTGGTGCTGTTGCGGCGGTTGGGGAGCAAGCGTTCAGACAGCGACGAGGCGCGCGGCGCGTGATCGGCTGGATCGCGGTTTTTGCGCTGGCGCTTGCCGCTTTTGCGCTGGCGGCTTTTGCGCTGCGCATTCCGCGAGAAGGGTGGACGATATTCGGCGCGATCCTGATCTTTGGCCTCGCCGGATACGCATGGCAAGGTTCGCCCAGCCAGCCCGCCAGCCCCAAGCCCAAGGCAATCGCCGCCCCGCAATCGGGCGAAGGGATGGTCGAAGCACGCAGGGCATGGTTTGAGGATGTACCGCCAAAACCCGATTACATGATGCTGTCTGACGGCTATGCCCGGCGCGGCCGGTTTGACGATGCGGCAAAGGTGCTGCGCGGCGGGCTCGCGAGGAACCCGGAGCACACTGAGGCCTGGCTTGCGCTGGGCATGGCGCTGGTCGGCCACGCCGATGGCAATGTGACGCCCGCGGCGAGTTATGCCTACGCACAGGCCCGCCAACTAAGCCCCGCAAACCCTGCCAGCGACATTTTCCTCGGCTTTTCCTTTTTGCAGACCGGCCAAGTGCGCGCTGCAAGGGGCGTGTGGGGAAACCTGTTGGAACGCGCGCCCCAGGATGCGTCCTGGCGGCCAGAGCTCGAAGCCCGCGTCTCCCAGCTTGATCAGATGATCGCCAACGCGCCGATGCTGCAATAAAGGCTGTGAGAAAGCCGCAGGCAGGCATTCCATAATGCTCACGACAGCCATGTTGCACCCGCGAAGGGCGAGTGCTAGGGGCGCGGGCCTCGCGCGGTGATTAGCGTGATCAAGGGCAGTACCCAAAGAGGCCGCAGCCAGCCTCGAAACCGGGAAATCCAACTGGCATGAGCGACACAACCTCTCCCCCTTCGCCGTCCGCGACCGCGGCGCCTCAAGAGGCGGGACACGCAGCGGGTCACGCTTCGGGCCACGGTCATTCCGGTTCGAAAGCCGCTTTGGCCGTCGGCGCGATCGGGATCGTGTTCGGCGATATCGGCACCAGCCCGCTCTATGCCTTCCGCGAAACCTTTGTCGGCCCGCATCCGCTGGCGGTTGATATGCCGCATGTGCTGGGCGTGATCAGCCTGATCTTCTGGTCGATGACGCTGGTTGTTTCGATCCAGTATGTCTCGATCCTGATGCGCGCGGACAATAAGGGGCAGGGCGGCTCGCTCGCTCTGGTCGCGCTGATCAGCCGCAGTATCTCCAAGTCGAAATATGGCTGGATGGCGATTCTGCTCGGTGTCTTTGCGACCAGCCTGTTTTACGGCGATTCGATGATCACGCCGGCCATTTCGGTGCTCTCGGCGGTCGAGGGGCTGACCGTTGTCGACCAGGGACTGCAGCGTTACGTTATCCCGATTGCACTGGTGCTGCTGATCTTCCTGTTCCTGCTGCAACGGCGCGGCACGGCCAAGGTCGGCGCGCTGTTTGCGCCGGTGATGATCGTCTATTTCTCCGTCATCGCGCTGCTCGGCGCCTGGCAGATCATCCAAATGCCCGAAATATTGTGGGCCTTGAACCCCTATCACGCGGTCAATTTCTTCGTGCTTGATGGCTGGCTCGCTTTTCTCGCTCTGGGTAGCGTGGTGCTGGCGGTCACGGGGTCAGAGGCGCTTTATTCCGACATGGGGCACTTTGGACGCGGGCCTATGCGGCTGTCATGGTTCGGGTTTGTCATGCCGTGCCTGTTGCTCAATTACTTCGGGCAGGGCGCGATGATCATCGGATTGCCGCCTGAGGAGGCCGCACAGGCAATACAGTCGCCGTTCTTTTTTCTGGCATCGGAGGAGTACCGTCTGCCGCTCGTGCTGCTGGCGACCGTCGCGACCTTTATCGCCAGCCAGGCGGTGATCTCGGGCGCGTTTTCAATCACCCACCAGGCAATCCAGATGGGCTATATCCCGCGCCTCTCAATCCGCCACACGTCCGAGACTGAGGGTGGGCAGATCTACATCCCCGTCGTCAACTGGGCGCTGATGGTGGCGGTGATCATCCTCGTGCTGACCTTCCAGAATTCCTCAAATCTCGCGAGCGCTTATGGCATCGCGGTGACCGGAGCGGTGACGATTGACACGCTGCTGATGGCAATCCTGTTTGTGGGCGTGTGGAAGTGGAAGTGGTGGTACGCTGCGCCAGTGGTGCTGTTGTTCCTGATCGTTGATGGTGCCTATTTCGCCGCCAACCTCACCAAGGTACCCCAAGGCGGCTGGTTCCCCTTGCTGGTGGGCTTCATCGCTTTCCTGTTACTCACCACCTGGGCGCGCGGGCGAAAGCTGATGCGCGCGCGGTTGAGCGAACACGCGCTGCCGATGGAGATTTTCGCCAAGAGCGCCAAGAATTCCGCCACCCGCGTGCCCGGTACCGCGATTTTCATGGCGAGCCAGAATTCCGGCGTCCCCTCAGCGCTGCTCCATAATATCAAGCACAACAAGGTGCTGCATGAACGCGTGGTGATCCTCACTGTCGATATTGCCGATGTGCCTTATGTCGATGTGGCCGAGCGATGCGAGTACAAGGATCTGGGCGACGGTTTTTACCGCGGCGTGCTGCATTACGGCTTTATGGAAGAGACCGACGTGCCCAAGGGCCTTGAAGGGATGGGGCTGTATTGCGGCGGTGAGTTCGACATGATGCACACCAGCTTCTTCCTCTCACGCCAGACATTGCTGGCAAGCGAGAAGCCGGGCATGCCGATCTGGCGCGAAAAGATTTTCGCCTGGATGCTGACCAACGCAACCAGCGCGATGGACTTCTTCAAACTCCCGACCAACCGCGTGGTGGAGCTGGGCAGTCAGGTGGAGATTTAGTCATGCCCACAACAGTCGATTTCAAACGCAAAGTCGCAGACTTCGCCAAGCTCGAAGGCGAGGCCACGATCAGCATGGGCACCACCGGTTTTGCGGGCGATGGGGACCGGTTGTTTTTGAACTTCGACGATGTCGGAATTCTGTTTTCGCACAAAGACGCTGAGGCATTCCTGAAAGCGGCGATGGTGGCGTATCTGCGGCTGGGCTACGAGCAGGCGGGCGAGAGTTAAGCCGCGCCCGGCGCGCTCAGCCCCATGTACTCCAGCACGCCGGCCATTGCCAGCATCACCACCAGCCAGTGGAGGCCGGTCAACACGGTCGAGCGCAGCGATATTTCCTGCACGGCGCTTTGTACAGCAATCACAGGCACAACAAAGCCGATCCAGATTACCACCGGTGTTGCCAGCACCATGATCAGAGCGGGCGCTTGCGGAGGGGCGAGAATAAGCGCTCCAGCAAGAATCGATGCCAGCCAGA
>JBCBKF010000061.1:0-10557 GCA_038522255.1 Pseudomonadota bacterium | reverse complement strand
CCGACAAAGGCGTGGCAAGCTGCCCAGGCGCTGCCCCCGGGCGAGGGAGCGTTTGGCTATTCGCTGGTTTCATGCCTGGTCGTGCCGGGTTTTGACTTTGCCGGTTTCACTCTGGCGCCTCCGGGCTGGGGGCCGGGAGAGTGAACCTTGCCAAGCTCGCCTTGCGGGTTCTGCTCGCTGCGGCTTACGGATTTGCAGGCTATGCGCATGTTGCGCGGCCCGAACCTTTCCTGACCATCACGCCAGGCTGGGTACCGTTTCCCGAGGCGGTCATCTTCTGGACGGGAATAGCCGAGATTGCAGGCGCGATTGGCCTCGTCCAACCTATATCAAAGCCCTTGCGCCAGGCAACGGGGATAGGCCTTGCGCTCTACGCTCTGTGCGTGTGGCCGGCCAATATCAATCATTTCACGATGGACATGGCGCGCGCGGATGGCGGGCTTGGCCTTGCCTATCACGTACCGCGCATGATCCTTCAGCCAGTCCTGATCTGGCTGGCATTGTGGGTCGCGGATGTTCGCGTTCCCGGGCTGCCCAAGCGCAAAGTCATCTCATGACAGCGTGCGAACGAGCTGCGCGCGCTATCCTGATTCTGGCCGAAAGGCGGGGTCCGGGCAAAACGATCTGCCCCAGCGAAGCCGCCCGCGCGCTCGCCGGCCCGCAAGAAGACTGGCGCAGCTATATGAACAGCGTTCACGCCGCCGTCGATGCGCTCAACGCGTCGGGCAAGATCAGGCTGTCATGGAAGGGGGAAAAGCTCGATCAGCGGCGCGGTGCCTATCGAATTGCGCGCCGCTGATCGTCTTTTTTGCAAAGAGCGCTTCAGCCGCGCCTCAGGTCAGGTGCTTGGATATCTTGCCGGTCATCTTCATCATGTTGATTTCATCATTGCCGATGACGGCACCAAGCTTTGCATCGGGCACGATCGTGCGCTTGTCGCTTTCCTTCTGAAGGCCGTTCGCCTTGATGTAAGCCCACACTTTCGAGGTCACTTCCGTGCGCGGCATCGGGCCCTTGCCCACAACCGCTTCCAACTCGTCCGAAAGCTGCACCGGTTTCTGCAGTGCGTTTGCCATTTTGTTTCTCCCTTATGGTTATGGCAGGTTATTCGACGTCTTCGTCATCGAAATCGAATTCTTCCGGCTCGCTGCCGGTGAATGGCGCATAGAGCGCAGCGCACGCTGTCACGAACCCCTTGATCGAGGCGATAAGCTCGTCTCGATTGGCCCCCGGCATCAGTGTCAAGGGTAGTTCGGTTGCAAAAATCTGGAACACATAGTGACGTGTCTCGCCAACAGGCGGATCGGGCAGCAGCCATTCGGAATTGCCAAACGCGTTCTTACCCGTGCGCGGCGGCACTTCGCCTTCGAGCAGTTTGCCGCGCTGCCCGGCAAGACCCCAGACAAGCCAATGGCATTGCGGTGTGTCGCCCGCGCTCGATGCGTCCTCCACGATCACGACCAGTTCCTGGCTGCCCGCAGGCGGCGCGCTCCATTCCAGCGGGGGTGCGACCGCATCCTCTTCCTGCGCGCTAAAGCACGGATCGAGCTCTTCGCCCGCGTTAAAGGCCGGGCTGGAAAGCTTAAAACCACCGCGTGAAAGCAGGTGCGCATCGCCCAGGCTTGTGATAGCAAGGCCGGGATGGCGAGCGGAAGGGGGGAGTGCTGACGTCAGCCAGTCGGGAAAATCTGTCATCGTATGAATCGGTCCATTTGATCAAAGGCTAGAGGGATCGCGGGGGAAGGACGAGACTGCGAGGGTCATTTTTGCCGGTTTTCCTGAGGAAAAGCGCGAAAACACCGGCAAAAAGTGTATTTTTCAGCGCAATCAAACACACCTGCCCATCAAATATCGAATGACATTCAACGACGCATTGCATCGCGCTGCTGTTTGATGCAGCCTCAGCTTTGCATTTTTGTTTCGGAGACATTCCCCCATGTCCTTTGGTCGCTTCGCCCTTTCCTCCACCCTCGCTCTTGCGCTTGTTGCATGTGGCGGAAGCGATTCCAGCCCGCCCCCCGGAACCGGGACTTCATCGCCCGCGCCGTCTCCTTCTCCCTCTCCCTCGCCTCCCCCAACGGGCATCCAGCAGCAATTGGAGTTTGCCGAAGACGTTCTGAACGAGTGGTACCTGTTTCCCGATCTGCTCGACAACAGCGTGCAGACCTCGGATTTTAGTGACGTTCAGGCCTATCTCGACGCGCGCGTCGCGCCCGCCCGGGCACAGGACATTGATCGCGGGTTCACCTTCGCGACCTCAATTGCCGAGGAGAACGCGCTGCTAAACTCAGGCGCGAGCGCTGGCTTCGGAATACTGCTTGCCTACGACACGACCAACAACCGGGTTTTCCTGTTGGAAGCCTATGAAGCGGGCAATGGATTTCAGGCCGGCATGGATCGCGGGACCGAACTGCTTGGCATTGCGGTGCCTGGACAGGCGGAACAGACAGTCTCTTCCCTGATGGCAAGCGGGGGGCCGCAGGCCGTGATTGATGCGCTTGGCCCAAGCGATCCGGGCGTGGTTCGCACCCTTCGCTTTGCCCCTGTTGGCGGCGCGGTGATCACGGCCGATGTGACCAAGACCGTGTTTGACCTCGATCCTATTTCCGACCGCTATGGCTCTGTCATCATCGATGATGGAGGCAAGAAGGTTGGCTATCTTAACCTTCGGACTTTCATTGTTCAGACGACTGACCGACAGTTGCAAGATGTCTTTGATGAATTTCGTGATGAGGGGATCACCGAGTTCATCATTGATTTGCGTTACAATGGTGGCGGGCTGGTTCGCATCGCCAATCTGATGGGAGACTTTTTGCGTGGCTCGAACACGGGCCAGGTGTGGAGCGACACGGTCTATCGCGACAGCAAATCGGAGTTTGACGTGCTCCGTCTCTTCTCCAGTTCGGCCGTCTTCTTTAACCCCACCACCGAAAGCTTTGGGTCAAGTGAAGCGATTAACGCGGTGTCGCCGACAAAAATCGCGTTTATCGGGCGCGGCGGCACTGCATCTGCGAGCGAGCTGGTGATCAATTCGATGTTGCCCTACCTTGCTTCGTCAAATGTTGCGCTGATCGGAACGAACACCTTTGGAAAACCCGTGGGCCAAAACGCCTTCGATCTGCCAGAGTTCGACCTTCGCATCCGCGCAACGACCTTTCAGACCAACAACGCAGCGGGCGGCGGCGACTATTATTCCGGCCTCGCCAGCGTTGTACCCAACACATGCGCGGCCAATGACGATATCTTCACGCCGCTTGGCGACCCGAGCGAACCTTCGATAGCCACCGCGCTCGCCTTTCTGAACGGATTGTCGTGCACACCGATTTCCGGGGGAGGCATCACGACTCAAAGCGTTGTCGGACGCGAGGTGATGCAGCCAGACCGCCCCAACGCGGTGCAGTTTCAAATTCCGGGGGTGTTCTGATCGGATCGGGCGGCGGGCTCACCTCTCGCCCAGCGGTTACTCGCCGCGCTGCTCAGCTGCCAATCGCACGCGCCCGGGATCCTGCCCCATGGCGCAAGCGATGGCGGCTGCCACAACCTTCCCCGCCGACGCAGGCTTGGCAATAAGCTGCGCTTTGAGTTCGCGCACCCTTTCATCATGGCGATCAAGGTCACCGGAGTGCAGAATGTACGGAATGCGCAAGCGATCCAGTTCGCGTGCGACCTCAAAGCAGGTTGCCCCTTCGCCCAGCGAGACGTCCAGCACTGCCACCGTCAGATTGTGCGCCTGATCGGCAATCAGAGCCAGCGCTTCGCTGACGCTTGCAGCCGTAAACGTCTCGCAACCACAATCCTGCGCCGCGTATTCCAGATCCATCAAGATCAAAGGTTCGTCTTCAAGCAGCAGGATGCGATAGACCATCGCCGCGTCACCCCCCGGTGCGCGTCGGCATCGTGATCGTCGCGGTCAAACCCTCGGGGGTCCAGTCACGCGTGATCGCGCCGCGCGCAGTCGCCAACAGGCGCTCGACAATAGCGGTGCCGGTACCAGCTATCACGGCGTCCCCTTCTACAGGCGGCCCGCCTTTTTCCGACCACACGATTTCAAGCGAGCTGTCATCCTCGCTTGGCCGCCAATCCACTCTGACTTGCCCCGCTTCATTCAGCCATGCCCCATGCTTCGTCGCGTTCGCGGCAAGTTCATGCAGGACAAGCCCGACAATCGAGATCCCGGTGAAAGGCATCCGCATGGCATTGCCGGTGAGCACAAGGCGCTGCTCATGGAGATCATACGGTAACAGTACAGCGCGGATCGCTTCACCGATATTGATGCTGCCCGACGACGCATCGTCCAGGGTCGTCTCATAAGCTCGACCCAGCGCCTGAATGCGCGAATTGATCTCTGCCGCCTCGCTTTGAATATTGCGAGCTCGGCCGGTGACATTCACGATCCCGGAAATCACCGCAAACATGTTCTTCATCCGGTGCGACAGTTCGCGCGCCATTTCCTTTGCATGGCGTTCTTCGGCCCGCGCAGCGCGGACGTCCGAGACATCCCACTGGCTGCCGAAAAAAAACGCAAGCTCGCCCTTATCATTGTAGATCGGGCCAAGATGGAGGGCGTTCCAGAACGTGGTGCCGTTCTTGCGATAGTTCAGCAATTCGACGACCACGACATCTTCGTTCGCAATCGCCTCGCGGATCCGGGCGATGGGTTCTGGGTCAGTCTTGGGTCCTTGCATAAAGCGACAATTGCGCCCCAGAACCTCCTCCTCGGAATACCCTGACAGGCGGCGAAAGGCGCGATTGGCGAAGACGATGGGCAGATCATCGCTTGCAGGATCGCACAGGACAATTGCCATACGGGTCTGCGCCATCGCCTGTTCGAACAGGACACCAGAAGCACCTGAAAACCGATCGCCCTTATGTCCGGATCGAAAGCGATCAGGCGCGTCGTCAAAGCGCATCGAAGCTTGACTATCCCGATCCGGGATGCGCTCGTCATCCGTATTCATCAGATATCGCCTTGGTCAAACGAGGGGCATGACCCTCGGGTTAAAGGGCGCTTGTGGGCAAACGGGGCCGCGCGCCATTTCGTCGTTGGTGAAATGCACTTGCAAAAAGATTGTTCCAGACCCAAGCCGGTCAAAGCTTCGACTTCGGCAACTAGAAGAGTTCGCCTGAACAGGCGTTAGGCCCGAGGCCGTAAGCGAAGCCATGGTGATCCCTCCAAAGCTTTGCGAACCTTCAATTTCTCTCAGTGTATTCCTTGCGCTCAACCCATTGACAAGAGCCAGATGGGTCAGTTGACAATTACTCAAGGATTGGCGGAAGTAGCGGACTTCTGATCACGCGCAGGCGGCTCTTGTTCCACCTGTGCACAGCCCAGTAGGGTTTCGCCGGCAATTGTCGCGGTTGCATAATAGGGGAAACTGCTTCCAGTCGAGCTTGCGCGGCAGGTGCCAGGCGACAGCCCGATCTGCACATTCTGGCCGTTGTGCTCGCCTGCAAACGCAATGCCATTATTGCCGGCAAATCGCGAGGCGGAAAAAACGAAGCCCTGCGCTTCATTCTCGGGGTTGTAGTGCACCGTGTGCATGCCATCCCTCTGGGGCCCGATGTAGAAATTGAAAGGAGGCTCCACCCCACTCACAGTAATCGAGGCGTCTGCGGGAATCCCATCATAGATCGCGCCGTCCTGGGCGATGTCATCGGCTGGACTGCAACCGCCCAAAATGACGCCGCATGCGCAGACGGGAACAAGGAAGCGCGAAAAAATCATGGCCTGGCCTTATGAAAAAGGCGAGCCCGGTCGGGGGGCTCGCCTTCAACAGTCAACATCAATGCGCCGCGATTATTGCGGCATCAGAACCGTGTCGATCACGTGCACGACACCGTTCGACGCTTCGACGTCGGTGCTCGTCACGCTGGCAGTGTTGCCCGCCGCATCAGTCAGAACAACGCCGCCATCAACGACGGTCGCGGTGAAAGTGCCACCACCAACAGTGGTTACCGTGTAGCCTTCCTCGCCCGCGGCAGCGATAGCATCGGTCAGCGTCGCTGCATCGACCGATCCTTCGACCACGTGATATTGCAAAATGGCGGTCAGCGTATCGACATCTTCAGTCGTGAGCTTTTCGACGGTGCCTTCAGGCAGCTTGGCAAAAGCGTCATTGGTCGGTGCAAAGACGGTGAACGGGCCCTCGCCGCTCAGCACGGTGGCGAGGTCCGCTGCTGTGACGGCGGTGACCAGCGTTGAGAAAGCCTCATCGCCTTGCGCGACTTCGACAATATTGCCGGGCGCGGTCGCTTCGGGCGCGACCGAGGTCTCGTCGGCGGTATTGTCAGTGGTCGCTTCGCCCGCGCATGCGGCCAGCGAAAGCGCGATGGCCGAGGCGACGGTGAATTTGAGAATTTGCATAGTAGGGGATCCTTGATTTGCCTGATTATTCCGAACGAGATCGGTGCGTTTTTCTGCACCCACCCTGTATAGATACGAATGGGATTCATAAACAGTTGTTCCGAGTTGCAAAAAATTCCAAAGCCTCAACGCCTGCGAGGTAGACGCTTCATAGATCAAGCGAGGGCCTTTAGCCGCCCAAGCGCTGACTGGCCTTTGCACTCCCGACGCTGTCCTGACAGGCCAATTCGCCCGCCGAGCGTCCGGATTTGCGGAACCGGCGTGGCCTTTCGCGATTGTGAAACCATGCTCTTCACTCCCTCTCGCCGCGCTGGCCTTGAACGGCTGGCTCAGTTTCTGCCGCGCGCAGGAACCGCTTACGCAAACACTCGCAATCACGACAATGGCTCCCCCGATGGTGGCGAGGCGCGCCCAAACGTCTCGCAATTGTCGCCTTGGCTTCACAGCGGCCTGGTGAGCGAGCGCGAGGTGGTGGATGCTGTTTTGAACGAGCATTCCCCGCGCGCTGCTGAAAAGTTCATCGCCGAGGTCTTCTGGCGGATCTACTTCAAGGGCTATCTCGAACAGCGACCTGCGGTGTGGAAACGCTATTGCGAAACCCGAAACGCAGCTTTTGACCGTCTGGAAGCAAACGCCGGATTGCGCACCGCTTACAATGAAGCGACCGAAGGCCGCACTGGCATCGAAGCGTTCGATCACTGGGCGCGCGAATTGGTTTCGACAGGTTATCTGCACAACCATGGGCGCATGTGGTTCGCCAGCATATGGATATTCACGCTGAAGCTTGACTGGGAATTGGGAGCGGACTTTTTCCTGCGACACCTGATTGATGGCGACGCGGCTTCCAACACGCTGAGTTGGCGCTGGGTTGCAGGGCTGCACACCAAGGGCAAGACCTACCTCGCCCGGCCTGATAACATCGCGCGCTACACCGCCGATCATCCGGCGGGGCCTCTTAAAGCGGAAGGCCTCGCTCAAGACGCCCCTGCTTTGGAGGAGTCGGTCGAAATATCGCGCACCCCGCTCGATTTGCCTCCACCGCTCGAAGCGGATGCGCTTCCCGAGCGGTACGCCTTGCTGCTCCACGATGAAGCATCGAGCGCGGCAACGCTCGATCTGCCGCACGCACCCGCTGTCGTGATCAGCGCCGCGCGGCCCAAAGCCCGCTCGCCCGGCGAACTTGGTACGATGACGCGTGAATTTGCTCACGGCGCGGTTGAGGCGGGCGCCCGCGATGCAGCCGAAACCCTTGGTGCACAAACAGTGCCATGGCCACAGGATGCTTCGCTCGAGCAGGTCTTGAAGGCGGCGGATGTCGATACGATCGCGCTTCCCTACCTTCCGACCGGGTGGACCCGCGACGCCTTGATGCCCCACCTCCAGCCACTCATCGAAAGCCAGTGTGCGCACCCGTTCCTCAGCGATCTTGACCGCGCCACATGGCCGCACGCAAAAGCCGGCTTCTTCGGTGTCAAAAAGCAGATCGAGCGAATTCTGCGCGAGCTTGGGGTGACCGGGACGAGCGCGGTACCCGCCCTGTAAAGAGCTGATCCGCGCGAGGCGAGCGGTTAACCGCTTCCTTACCCTTGCGATCTACCCACGATAAAGCGGATAGTCGGGGGCGCCAGATGAAGTTTCCCAATCGGATCCAGGCGGCTTTGCTGCTTGATAGAAGTTTCGAGGATCTCGATGCGCTAACGCGTGACTTCGCCCGCATCGCCGAGCTGAAATCTGGCGCTGCGTTCAGCATCCCCGAACACCGCCCCGGCGCGTTTACCCGCCTGTTCGGCGGCGGCGCGGACCTGATGGTCACCTTCGAATACATCCCCGCACCGCCTCAAGAAACGGTGTTCGAAACCGCGCTCAACTCGCCTGTCACCACGATCCGCACCCCCGACATGCCCGAGCGTATCACCGATGCGCGCAGCCATATTCTGCTTGACGTGTCGCAAGGCACGCTGGGCGCGCTCGACCTTGATCCCGACAAGGCGTCATTCCTGCATGAGCTTGGCGCATCGGCGCTCGGGGCGACCTGCGACGACTTCCGCCGCCGGCTCGAAACGCTCGTCCTCATGGTCCGCGTTGCCATCGATCATACCCGGCCCAGCGCCATCCACTGGACCCAGTCGGACCAGCTGTTCGACTCCGAGACGTTTGAAGCCGCCGCTACTGAGGGGTTTCCGGGCCCGCTTACGGTTCACCCGCTGCTTTACAGCGAGGCAGACCCGTCAGACGCGCCGGGCGCGATCGGCCTTCGCACCTTTGGCGCGCGTCATTGGCTCGGCCGCGAACTCCACGTCAGGCCCAGCGTGCTGCCGTGGTCCGCCGCTTACCGAACCCTCGTCGAATTCTGCGCTGCAAGTGTTGCTGAGGATGGCGGCGTTACCGCGCATGAGCAAACCTATGAACCTGCGCGCGGCGACGAGATCTGGCGCGTATGCCATCGCGAGCTTGGCGAAGACCCGCTGGCTCAAGCGGCATCGCATGACGCGGTTGCTGTTTACGAACTCGAACCTCTGCGCCACGACGCATGCCAGTTTCTGACTGAGGAATATGCACGTAACGCCAATGTCCTGTGTGAGCGCACCCCGAAGGCGAAGGCAGAGCCCCATGTCGCAGAGCAAGAGGGAAAAGCGTCGCGAGACGATCCGCAGGCACAAAGCAGTCCGGCGGCATCGAACGAGCCGAGCGCTCTTGACGATGAGGTGAGCTGCCTCGCAGAACTCGAAGCCGCTCTTGCAGAGGGGCGCGCTGAAGCCGCTGCCAACCCGCCCGACCCGCTGCCCGCCAATCTCAGTATGGCGATGCCCAGCCAGCCGGGCGATGCCACCGTTTCGGGCAGGAGCCTGCGCGCAAAAGTTTTCGGCGCCAAGGACGCTGTACCTGGCGAAGCCAACGAAGTTTGCAAGAACGAAACCTTCAAGGACGCATGAGACGATCCCGAGACGGCTTCTAACAGGCCGGGCTCGTTACAACACCTTGTCGGGCCGCGGTTCATGCCGGTGCTTGTCACCTTTGCCAAAGTGGCGTTCGAGCCGCTCTGCGAGCGTGTTTGCCGCCTTGCGCGCGGCATCGTCCACCTTGGTCGCGTGGGCCGTCACGCCCAGCGGCTTGCCGCCGCGCGGGCGCGCTTCGATCATGCAGGTCTTGTCGTCAGAACCGCCCTTGTTCGCGTTTTCATCCGAAACGTGCACTTCAAGCCGCGTCAGCCGATCCTCAAACCGCGCAAGCTTTTGCCGCACCATTGCCTCAATCCGTTGTGCAACATTTTCAGTGCCCATGACTGAGCTGTCGGAATTGAACTGGAACTGCATGGTCATGGCAGCGATGTCTCCTCTCATTTCTGTTTTGTGACAATTTCGATGTGGGCACATCCACGCTGATTTTCCAGCCAAATCGTCCAGGCGAAATGTATCACAACGAACACAGCGATACTCGATCGCGATTGCCTTGCACTTGTGTGCCCGCTAATTGACCGCATTGCCATCGCTCACGGTCCTCTCCAAAAGGTATTCTACCATGCGCACCCTCCTCACGTCTCTTCTCGCCGCTGGCATTCTCGCCACCTCGCCGCTCGTCACAGCGCCCGCCGCCGCGCAATCGGCACAGGACAAGTTCGAAGTTGGCTTCCAACAACGCGAAGCCCAACGCCGCGCCCAGATCTCGCTTGCCATGCGCTTCAATGATGAAGAGGCCGCCAGATTCTGGCCGATCTACGACCAGTACCGCCTCGCGACCAAAGCGCTGCAATTGCGCCGCCTCGGCCTGTTACAGACCCTGTCAGAAAACGTGGTCGGCATGGATGACGAGACCGCTGAGACCATCGTCAAAAACGGCCTTGCCGCCGAAGCCGAAGCCAATCGCCTGAAAGAGAGCTATCTCAAGGAGGTCGGCTCCGTGATCTCTGGCGCGCGCTATGTCCGCCTGTTCCAGGTCGAAATGAAGCTCGACGCGATGCTGATGTACGGCGTTACCCAGCAGATCCCGCTGGCGGTCACCGAAGAGGAACGAAAGCTCCTGGAAAGCCAGGCTGCCGCCAAAGCCGAAGCCGAGCGCCAAAAGGCAAGCGCAAGCGAGCCGACAACCTGAGGCGACCGCGGCTCAGCGGGTACGCTTTCAGTTCGAATATCCCGGTGCATGGGCCATGCATTCGATCTCGATCGCCGCGCCAAGCGCCAGTCCCTTGACCGCGA
>JBCBKF010000060.1:0-10741 GCA_038522255.1 Pseudomonadota bacterium | reverse complement strand
CACGGGTGATCCCACCCGCCGCTACTTCCTTGTCAGCACCGAGGCGGGAGACGCACAGCGCGCTGCGGTGCGGCTGCTCCCGCTGAAAGGCGGGCGCAATTTCCGGGACATTGGCGGTTATGAGACCGCCGATGGCAGCCACGTCAAATGGGGCCGCGTCTATCGTTCTGGCGTCATGGCCAAGCTTACGGACGAGGATTACGATTACCTCGGCGATCTGGGCATCACCACTGTGTGCGATTTCCGTGAAGCGGATGAGCGCGAAAGCGAGCCCACGAAATGGGCCGCAGGCGAAATCGAATATCTGACCTTTGCACCGCCCCGGCAAGAGGATCAGGCGCAAAACCCGATGTTCGCCGCTTTCGCCAACCCGGAAAGCACGCCTGACGATGTGCGCCAGGCGATGGCCGCGGGCTATCCCGGCATCCTTGAGCAAGAGGACGAAGGCTACACCGCGATGTTCGACCAGCTTGCGGCGGGCAATATCCCGCTCGCGTTCAACTGTTCTGCGGGTAAGGATCGCGCGGGAACAGCGGCGGCGCTGCTGCTGACGGCGCTGGGCGTGCCGCAGGAAACAGTGGTCGAGGATTACGCCCTTTCGGACGACTATGTCGATTACATGGCCGAGTTCACCAGCCCCGAAGCGCAAGAAGACGCGAAAGATGGTCCCTACGCCTTCCTCGCTCAACTCCCGCGTGAGATGGTGGCGCCACTGATGGAATCAAACCCGATCTATATCGAGACCACTTTGGCCGCCATGGCGGAAAAACACGGCAACGCGCTCGACTATATCAAAGCGGAATTTGACGTGACCGACGAGGAACTGGCTGCGATCCGCGCTCAGTTGCTCGAGTGATCCACGCCGCCGCCCGGATCACCGCGGGCGCGGTTCTTGCACTGGCGCTGGCGTTTGGCGCGTTCGTATTCGCTCTGGAGCATCCCGCCACGAGCGGGCCAACGCGGTGCTGGTTGCAAGAAACATTCTACAGCCAAGAATGGGCCGATCCGCCCTCTGGCACGCCTATCGTCGAGGCAAGTTTTGCGACCGAACCCGTGCGCGCGCCCTGCGATGCGGCGGATGATCCGGCTATCGTTGTGAGTGGCTCAGTCTTCTTCATTTTGGGGACGAACAAACAAGCCAGCGTGAACGTGTATGATCGCACTGGCGCCCTGGTAGATCGGGCCGATGATCTGGGCGCGCCCAACAATGTGGATGTGCGAGGATGGTCGGGCCAGACGCTCGCCTTTGCCTCGGAGAAGGATGATGGCGCGGTGCTGGGTTTTCGGGTCGACCCTGAGAACGGGACGCTTCGCGCGATCCCGGGTTCACCCTTTGCTGTCGACGCAGAAGATGAGGTCTATGGCCTGTGTCTCTATGACGGTGAGGGAAAGCTCTATGTCTTCACCACCGACAAAAGCGGATTGATTACCCAATATGCGCTTGAAGGCGATCCTGGGTCCGCCTTTCTCAGACAGGTGCGCCGCCTGCGGGTGGGCACTCAGCCCGAGGGCTGCGTTGTCGATGATGCGAACCACACTCTGTTCGTAGGCGAAGAGGAGATCGGCGTCTGGCGTTTCGATGCCCGCGAGGACACGCAAAGCACCGGCGTGCTCATTGCCAGAACGGGCCAAGAGGGGACGCTGACCGCCGATGTTGAGGGGCTTGCCATTTACGAGGGCGCTGATCAAAGCGCTGGCTATCTCATCGCCTCAAGCCAAGGAGACAACACCTTTTCCGTCTATGACCGAAGCGATCCGCATGCATTTCGCGGACGCTTCCAAATTCGCAGCGAAGGCGAGGTGATCGGCGACACTGATGGCCTGGAGGTTACGTCCGCATCACTCGGCGACACCTATCCTTTAGGCATTTTGGCAGTGCAGGATGGCATGATCCGCGATTCAAGCGGTGCCAGACGCAATCAGCGCTTCGTTGTTGTTTCATGGGCAGATGTCAAAACAGCGATCGGTCTTGCGCAGCCTTAAGGTGTCAGTTGGGCCCATGACGGACATTGGATTGCGACGAGTTAACGGCTGCTTGCGCGCCCATTATTCCCGGCTTCAGACAGTCCGCTCCCCATCCCAAGAGCCGCCATCTTCCATCCAGCTCGCCCCGCCCGATCGCGGACCAACGCGCTAGACCGCCGGCACCTCACCGCCCTCGAGCGTGTGCGTGCAGCCGATCGCCATTGGATCTTCACCCTCGCTCGATGCTGGCCCGGCGGCAGGTAGACAAATCATGCGGCAATGTGCGCGGGCGGCGGCTTTTTGTTCGGGGGTGGGTACTTATGCTCCCGATGCCAAAGCCTTCCCGAGACCCTTCTTTCGACTAGCCTTTCTGTTTGAGGCTCTGCTATTTCGCAAACGTCATCCCCGGAGCTGAGGCCAGAACCACCATCTCTTCGGGGTCATCGAGATAATTGGGCAGGTCCGCCAGCGCCGCTGCGCCCTTATCGCTTTCCATCGCCGCTGCCTGCGCCTCGGCGCTTTCGAAGGTAACAATAGCCATCGCATCGAAGGCTTGGTCTTCGCCATCGACAGGCTCGAAGAAACTCAGGCTGTAATCGATGAGGCCGGGCAATTGGAGCGCGAGCGGAACGTGAACATCAAGCTGGTGGCGCTTGAAATCCTCGAACGACATCGAAGCCTTGCGCTTCACGAAAAAGTGCGCCTTGAAATGAGTGCTTGCGGTAAGAGCCATGCGTCTTTCTCCCGATACCAACCAAACCAAGCGGCCAAGACTCGAAGCGCCGCTTTGAATGTTGCTATGGAAGTAATGCGAAAGCTCGGTGTCGAACCGGTTTCGGCAGCGTTTCATTCGTTCGCGCTCTATCGAAAATCTGACGGGTAGCGTACTTCTGTGTGCTAAGGCGCATCGGAGGCCGAAATATGAGGCAATTGATCTACCATTCACGGCCCTTCGGCTTCGATCAAGCGACGCTGTTGGGTATTTTATCTCAGGCCCGGCGAAACAACAGGAAGTGGGGCATTACCGGCGCTTTGGTCTGCCGACGCGATCTTTATGTCCAGCTAATCGAGGGACCCGAGGATGCGATAGACAAACTCTTTTCGCGAATTGCGGAAGATGACCGGCATTGCGACGTCGCGTTGCTGCATCGTGGTCACGTTTCTGCGCGTATTTTTTCCAAATGGGAAATGTTGGACGACAGCGCGCCATCAATGACTTGGTCAGCCGATGAAATCGAAAGCGGTTCTGTCGAAAACGCAACGCGGGAAGAGCTAGTCCGCCTGTTCGAAAAAATTGCCCTAAAAGCAGCAAATTAGCGACGCATTTGTCAGGTGAGCGCACTATTATGTGTACTCTCCGCTTCCGCCCCATTTCGCACCTTCGCCACCGAGTGTGGCTCACTGCCCATGGCGGGCATTCGCGCTATAACTCGCGAACCTCGTTCGGATCAGCCAAGTGCGTGCAGCCCAGTGCTTTAGGGTCCTCACCTTCGCTAATCGCAGCGAGCGTGCGCCAGCCCTCGGCGCGCAATTGCGCGCCGCGCGCCGCTTCATGGCCGATGGGCAGGTACACCGTGGGCTGCGCCTGCGCCTCGGGCGTCGCATCGGCAATTCGGTCAACATAAAGCGTAAAGCCGGTCGCCACTTCATCGCTGCCTGCGATCCGGTACGTCCCCCCTCGCCCCGCCGCGCCGCGCACGCCTTGCGCGTAGAGAGTGAAGCCGAACCAGCTTTGATAGCCAAAGCCATGCCGCTCCGTCGGGTCGAGCGTGATGCGCACATCGCCCGGCACGCTGGCTGCGATCGCTTCGAGCCCGTCGAGCCGCGTCCCCAGCGCTCCCCCTGCATCGATCTCCCGCAAGGCGTTGAGCGCCTCGGCAAATGGTCCGGTTGCATAAAGCAGGGGGAGATAGGCGCCCCCACCCACCGCCTTCAGCCCACCGGCATCCTTTGTATCAAGCTCGCGCCGGATCGCCTCAAGCGTCCCTGGCGCCATTGACAGGTCCTGCGTTGCAAGCGTGTCGATGAGGTCGGGCAAAGTGAAATCGACCGAAAGCCCGGTCAACCCCGCCGCCTGGCACGCCTCGATCGCGACGCGCACAATCTCGCAGGCCGCCGTCACCGTATCCGCGCCGATCAGCTCAGCGCCCAGCTGGAGACGCTCGCGCGCGGGGTCAAGCTGGCCCGCAGCGATCAGCGCGGTGTCGCCGCAATAGGCAAGCCGCAAGGGGCGCGGTGCGTCGGCAAGGCTGGTGGCGGCAATGCGGCCAATCTGGGGAGTGATATCGCTGCGCAAAGCCAGCGTGCGCAGGCTTTGTGGATCGACAAAGCGGAACATCTTGTTGGTCTCGACACCCTCCATTCGGGCGGCCAGCGAGGCCTCGAATTCAAGCAGAGGCGGTCGCACCCGGTCGTATCCATGCGCCTCAACCGCGTCGAGCGCGGCGCGCATGGCGAGCGTGATCGCACGCGCCGAGGCGGGCAGGCGGTCTTCAAGCCCCACGGGCAGCAGATCGGTCGGGTTCGTCATCATATCGGACATGGTGCGCGCCCCCTAGCGGGTTCGGCGCCCGAGCGGCAAGCCTGCCGCGCGGGCGCAATCACGAAAACCGGGGGTGCGAAAACCGGGGGCGCTTTTGTAGCGGGTGATCAGAACCTGAGCGCCTTGGCCAGGTTCACGCCTTCGGCCTGCTCAACCTCGGTCACGGTGCCCGCATTGAGCGCTTCGTCGAGGCTCAGGAGCAGCACCGCTTCCCCGCCCGCATCACGGCGGCCAAGATTAAACGTTCCGATATTGATACCGTGATTGCCCAGCAGCGTCCCGATCCGGCCGATAAAGCCCGGCTTATCATCATTGACGATGTAGAGCATATCGCCGTCGAGCTCCGCTTCGATCCCGACGCCAAAAATCTCGACCAGGCGCGGGGCTTCGCTGCCAAACAGCGTGCCCGCAACTGAACGCGGGCCAGCATCGGTTTCCACCGTGACGCGCAAAAGCGTATTGAAGGCACCTTCGCGCTCATGACGGATTTCGGAAACCTCGAGCCCTCGCTCTTTTGCAAGGTAAGGCGCGTTGACCATGTTCACCGTGTCCGAATAGCGGCGCATGAAGCCGGCGAGCACCGCGCCGGTGATCGGCTGGCCGTTAAGTTCCGCGGCCGCGCCTTCGCGCTCGACGCTGATCTTGGTGAGATTGCCGCGCGCGAGCTGACCTACGAGCGAGCCCAGCTTTTCAGCAAGCGCCATGTAAGGCTTGAGCTTGGGCGCCTCCTCGGCGGAGAGCGAAGGCATGTTGAGCGCGTTGGTCACCCCGCCATTCACGAGGTAATCCGCCATTTGCTCAGCCACTTGCAGCGCGACATTGACCTGCGCCTCGGTCGTGCTCGCGCCAAGATGCGGGGTGCAGATAAAGCCGGGCGTGCCGAAAAGCGGGTTTTCCTTGGCCGGTTCCACAGCAAAGACGTCGAGCGCAGCGCCTGCCACCTGCCCGCTTTCAAGGCAGTCTTTAAGCGCCGCTTCGTCGATCAGGCCCCCGCGCGCGCAGTTCACAATGCGGATGCCGGGCTTGGCGTTTTCAAGGCGCTCTCGGCTAAGGATATTGCGCGTTTCATCGGTGAGCGGGGTGTGCAGCGAGACAAAGTCCGCGCGGCTGAGCAGCGTGTCGAGATCGACCTTCTCAACCCCAATTTCCACCGCGCGCTCTTCGGTGAGGAAGGGATCATAGGCGATGACCTTCATCTTGAGGCCGAGCGCGCGGCTGGCGACGATGGAGCCGATATTGCCCGCCCCTATCAGACCCAGCGTCTTGCCTGTGACCTCGACGCCCATAAAGTCTTTCTTGGGCCATTCGCCCGCCTGCGTGCGGGTGTTCGCTGCCGGGATCTGACGCGCAACGGCAAGCAGCATGGCAATCGCGTGTTCGGCAGTGGTGATCGAATTGCCAAACGGCGTATTCATCACGACAACTCCCTTACCGCTGGCATAGGGGATGTCGACATTGTCAACGCCGATCCCGGCGCGCCCGATGACTTTAAGATTGGTCGCTGCATCAAGGATTGCGGGCGTCACCTTGGTGGACGAGCGGATGGCAAGCCCGTGATAGTTGCCAATGCGCGCGGCAAGCTCTTCGGGGCTCTCGCCGGTGATCACGTCAACCTCGCAGCCACGCTCTTCGAAAATGCGCGCGGCGTTGGGGTCCATCTTGTCGGAAATGAGAACTTTGGGTTTGGTCATGGGGAATTCCTCATCGGGGCGGCGCATACGCCTGCCCGGAAAACAAAAGAGGCAAGAGAAGCGGCCCGATCAGCGAGCCGCCCAAAGATCAGTCGTTCTTGACTGATTCGTAAGCCCACTCGATCCAGGGCAAGAGCCGCTCGATGTCTTCGGTTTCCAGCGTGCCTCCACACCAGATGCGCAGAGATGGGGGCGCGTCGCGATAGCCGTTGAAATCGTAGCCAACGTGGCGCTCTTCGAGCATCTTGACGATTTTCTTGGGCACAGCGACCTGGTCTTCTGCCGAAAGGCTTTCGTACCAATCACCGGTGAACTGCATGCAAACGCCGGTGTTCGTCCGCTTGGCCGGATCGGCGACCATGTTTTTGAGCCACGGCTTGGCCTCGATCCAGTCCTTGACGATCTTGGCGTTGGCGTTGGCGCGCTCGATCATGGCCGCAAGGCCTCCGATCGACTTCGCCCATTCGAGCGCGGCGATGTAATCTTCCGTCGCCAGCAGCGAAGGCGTGTTGATCGTCGCGCCTTCGAAGATACCCTTGTTGACTGTGTCGCCCTTTTTCAGGCGGAAAAGCTTGGGCAGCGGCCAAGGGGGATCGTAGCTTTCAATCCGCTCAACGGCCTTGGGGCTGAGGATCAGCATGCCGTGTTGCGCTTCAGAGCCCATCACCTTCTGCCAACTATAGGTGGTGGCGTCGAGCTTGGGCCAGTCCATTTCCTGCGCAAAGATCGCGCTGGTCGCATCGTTGATCGTGATCCCTTCGCGGCCCGGCTCAAGCCAGTCGGTGTCAGGGATCATCGCGCCAGACGTGGTGCCGTTCCAGGTGAACACGACATCGTTGCGCTGGGGGATCGTGGTCAGGTCGGGTATCTCGCCGTAATCAGCGGAAAGGACCTGCAGGTTGGGAAGCTTCAGCTGCTTTACCGCGTCCTGGATCCAGATGTTGCCAAAGCTTTCCCAGGCCGCGACCGTCGCCGGGCGCGAGGGATCAAGCATGGTCCACATCGCCGCTTCGAGTGCGCCCGTGTCAGAGGCGGGCATGATCCCGACGAGGTAGTCCTCAGGAATGCCGAGCAATTCCTTCGACAGGTCAATCGCGTATTTGAGACGACCCTTGGCGTGGGCTGATCGGTGTGAGCGACCCAACGAAGCGGTTTTCAGCTTGTCCAGTGACCAGCCGGGAAACTTGACTGTCGGACCGGAGGAAAATTGGGGGCGCTCAGGCTTGAGTGGCGGCTCATGGAGGAGCCCACGTGCGTAATCAGTCATTGTATTCTCTCCTTGCAGAGAGCTCGCGCGGCGTTGGGACCGCGTTGCCCGCAAACGCCTCTAAAGCGAAGGTGTGACGAGTCAATGAATGATCGTTCGGGAACGGTGGAGTGTGGTAAGCTCGAGGCGTTTGCACTAGAGGCTCACCCCATGGACCTCCCTGATCTGCGCATTGCTCTGTTCAGCGGCAATTATAACTACACCCGCGACGGCGCGAATCAGGCGCTGAACCGGCTGGTGGGGTCGCTTCTGGCCAACGGTGCCGCCGTGCGGGTCTATTCGCCCAAGGTGGAAAAGCCCGCTTTCGCACCCACTGGCGACCTGGTTGGGACACCATCCATGGGCATGCCATTCGGGCGTGGCGAATATCGGATTCCCACCGGATTGGGCCGCAGGGTGCGGCGCGATCTTGAAACCTTCAGGCCCAATATCGTCCACCTCTCCGCGCCCGATCCATCAGGCCACGCGGCTTTGCGCTGGGCGCAGGATCGCGACATTCCGGTGCTAGCCAGCGTCCACACCCGGTTCGAGACCTATCCGCGCTATTACAACATGGCGTTTCTGGAACCGCTCATCATCGGTCTGCTGCGCCGCTTCTACAATCGCTGCGACGCGCTGGTGGCGCCCTCGCAAAGCATGATTGACGAATTGCTGGCGCAAGGGATGCACGATGATATTGGCCTGTGGTCGCGCGGGGTGGAGCGATCCGTGTTCGCCAGCAAAAACCGTGACATGACCTGGCGCCGAAGCCTTGGTCTTGCCGATGACGATGTTGCGATTGTTTTTCTCGGACGCCTGGTGATGGAAAAGGGCTGGACGTATTTGCCGAGACGATTGTCCAGATGAGAAAGCGCCAGGTCCCACACAGGGTGCTGGTGATCGGCGATGGTCCGGCTCGCTGCTGGTTCGAAGAGGCGCTGCCAGGCGGCATCTTTGTCGGCTTCAAGACCGGAGAGGAGCTGGGCGCGGCGCTGGCTAGCGGCGATATCTTCTTTAATCCCTCGATCACCGAGACCTTTGGCAATGTGACGCTGGAAGCGATGGCCAGCGGACTGCCAGTGGTGGCAGCGGGCGCGACCGGCGCGGCCAGCCTGGTGGTTGACGGCGAGACCGGAGCGCTGGTGCCGCCGGGCAAGACGCAGGAGCAGACCTCTACCCGCTTTGCCGAAGCCATCGCGCCCTACTGCACAAACGCAGATTTACGCGCGCGCCATGGCGCAGCGGGCGAGGCCCGCAGTTGTGAATACAGCTGGGACGCGATCAATCAGGTGGTTGCGAAGATGTATAGCCGCCTCATCATGGAACGCCGCGCACTGCAGGAAGCCGAAGCTGCTTAGTCGCGGGCGGCCCGGCACGCTATACCCTCAGCGCAGGACGCGCTTGTCAGCCAGCGTTCGCGAATAGAGGAACAGGCCGAGCGTGGTGGCCCAGATGACGATCGTAAAAATCATCTGCCCGGTGCCTTGCATCGAAGCGGGCAAGGTTGAGATCACTCGCTCGTAAATCGTAGTCCCTGCGAGGCCCAGCACCGCAATTGCAAACAGGATCACGGCCAGCTTTCTTCGCAGCAGGAGCGCCACCGATCCAAAGAACGCGCCCCAGGTCCCCATCGTATACGCGATCAGCGCCCAGACGGGATAGCCGGTGAGATACTCGACCTGCTTTGTCGTGAAACCCATTGCCGCTGGATCACCCAGCATAATTGTGTACCACGAGAACATTCCGCCCGCATTCCACAAAGTGGCCAGAGCACTCAAGGCCCAGAGATGCCACGGCGTCTTCACGGCCCCTACGATACGACCAGTCATGGGCGACCCTCCCTGCCCAGCGCGACCCGGACGCGAAGGACCATACTCCACCACCCCGCATGCCGACAACCGTAGTGGCCGATCTGCGAGGGTGTGTTTGGTCAGATTTGCTCAGAAAATCAGAGGCGCTCGATCCGCTTTGCGACCTCGTCGATGATATCAACGATCTGGTCGATGGTCGCTTTGTCAAGCTTGCCGGCGTTGGCGCGGTTTTTCAGAACGCTGGCAAGGTTGCCCATGGCGCGGAAGAGATCGGGGGATTTCTCCTTCACCTTTTCTGCGCGCTCGGCATGTGCGCCCAGTCGCTCCATCAGCGCTTCGACCTCGTCGTCGCGGTCTTCGAGTTCGGCTCGGCCGGCCTTGGTCGCCTTGAACGGTTTCTTGCCACTGGTCTCGCCATCGTCTTCGTCGCTCTTGGGCTTGGTCTGCTTGATCAGGCCCTCTTCCTCGAGCATTTGCAGCGTCGGATAGACAGCGCCCGGGCTTGGCGCGTAGGCGCCGCCGGTCATTTCCTCGATCGCCTTGATCAGTTCATAACCGTGGCGCGGCTCCTCGTTGATCAACGCCAGCAGCGCCAGGCGAAGCTCGCCCTGACCAAACATGCGCCCCCGGCGACGGCTCGCGCGGGCAGTGTCTTTCCAGTCGCGCCGAGAGCGTGTGCGCCTTCCTCCATCGTCCCATTCGCTGGCCGCCTGCGCCGCCATCATCGCGATCATGGGACCGAAACTGTTCCAGCCGCTTCCGCCGTATTTTCTCCAAGTCATGGGGATACCTTTCGATAGTTTGAATGAGTACAAAGATATATCTTAAGGGTATCGTTTCAAGGCTTCCGATACCGCGCGAGCCATTTTTGCGATGAATTTTTCCATGAGCCGCCTATCACGCTCCACCAATGGCTGATTTATTTGGAGAGGACCCGCCCAGAGCCGCTGCGCCAAGGGACAGCGCAATGAGGCAGGACGCCCCGCTCGCCGATCGCCTGCGCCCGCGCGCGCTCAGCGAAGTTATCGGGCAGGAGCACCTCACCGGACCTGAAGGCGCGATCGGGCGCATGGTCGCCGCCGGCCGCCTCTCCAGCTGCATCCTGTGGGGCCCGCCGGGCACAGGCAAGACCAGCATTGCGCGGTTGCTGGCGGATGCGGTGGGGATGCGCTTTACCTCGATCAGCGCGGTGTTTTCGGGCGTTGCCGACCTCAAGAAAGCCTTTGCCGAGGCGGACCGGATGGCGGGGGCGGGCCACAAGACGCTGCTCTTCGTGGACGAGATCCATCGCTTCAACCGCGCGCAGCAGGACGGTTTTCTCCCCTATGTCGAGCGCGGGACGATCACGCTGGTGGGCGCTACTACGGAGAACCCGAGCTTTGCGCTTAACGCCGCGCTGCTCAGCCGCGCGCAGGTGCTGATCCTGGAGCGGCTGAGCCACGAGGCTTTGGGAGCGCTGCTGGCGCGCGCGGAAGAGCTCGAAGGG
>JBCBKF010000059.1:0-10872 GCA_038522255.1 Pseudomonadota bacterium | reverse complement strand
AGATGGGAATGGTGGTCACCACGGTCGCGACCTGGATCACGGTGGCGAAGTCGAGCGCCCAGTGAAAGGCGAGATAGGTGGCCGAGACGCCGATCAGCGAGACCATCACGATAAGTACGGCGGCAGCGCCAGAGATCACAATCGCCGGTGCCTTGACCGAAAACCGCAAAGCGGTGTCGAGGGGACCGTCGACAAACGCCTTGAACCGGCGATCCACAACGGCCTGCACCTTTTCAAAAAAGCGCGTGACCTGATTGCCGGCAACCTTGCCTGCGGCCGGCAAATGCGAGAGGTGGTGCGGCAGGACAAGCAGCGCTTCGATGAGTGACAACAGCAGGACTGAAACAACAACGAGCGGGACATCGGCGATGATCTTCCCGATGACTCCACCGGTTGCGAGCACCGGCAGGACCGAGACCATGCTGGTGAGCACCGCGAAGATCACCGGCGTTCGCACGCGCTGTGCCCCTGCGATCGCTGCGCCCATCCCGCTGCGCCCGCCTTCTCGTTCAGCGTAGATATTCTCGCCCACCACAACCGCGTCATCGACCACCAGCCCCAGCGCCAGGATAAAGCCAAAGAGCGAAAACATGTTGATGCTCGACCCGATCGCATCAAGGACGAAGATCGCGCCGACAAAGGTCGCGCCGATCCCCACCGCGCTCCAGAACGCAAGCCGCAGATCAAGGAACAGCGTCAGCGCGATCAGCACCAGAATCAAGCCAAAGCCCGCATTGCGCAGCAGCAGTTCGTAGCGGTCCGCCAAGATTTGCGACTGGTCGTTCCAGACCGCAAATTCGATGCCCGGTGGCGGAGCGTACTGGTTTTCGAGCAGATCCTTCACCGCCGCCGACACATCGAGCACGCGTTCATCCGCAGTGCGATAGACATCGACAAAGGCGACCGGTTGATCGTTGAAACGCGCGATCAAATCGGTGTCTTCAAACCCATCGGTGATCGTCGCAATATCTCCCAGACGCAACAGATCGCCGTTACCCGAACTGACCACGACAATGTCTTCAAAATCAGACTGCTCGTAATTCTGCCCGATCGTTCGCAGCCGAACTTCTTCGTTCGCGGTGTCAAGCGAGCCTGCGGAACTGTCGAGGCTCGATTGCGCCACGATGCGCGAAACATCGGGCAGTGACAGATCGAGCGCGCGCAGCTGATCCTGGCTCACATCGACGAATATCTGATAGTCGCGCACCGAGCTGGTTTCGACGTATGATACCTCGGGCATGGCCGCGATCTGGTCTTCCAGCGCAAAGGCCGTTTCCTTGAGCGAGCGTTCCGACACATCGCCAAACAGCGCGATCCGCAAGACAACCGAACGCGTGGTCACTTCGCGGATGTCAGGTTCATCGGCTTCATCGGGGAAGGTCTGGATCTGATCGACTTCGGACTTCACCTCGTCGAGCGCGGTTGCGATGTCCGTTCCTTCGTCCAGCTGGACATTGACCGTACCATTGCCTTCGCGCGCGGTGGCGGTGATTTTATCGACGCCCTCAATCGCCTCAACCGCTTCCTCGATCCGTTGAACCACCGATTGTTCGATCTCAGCCGGAGTTGCGCCCGGATAATCGACACTCACCTGAACCGTATCAAGGCTGCTTTCGGGAAACACCTCCTGCACGATCTGGCCAAAGGCGATGATGCCTGCGACGACCATCGCGATCATCAGCAGGTTGGCCGCAACCCCGTTGCGAGCCATGAAGGCGATGGCGCCCTTGCGGTCGCGTGCGCGGTCGCCGGGCCTGGGACGAGGCGCGTCGGGGCTTGCGCCGCCGGCTTGCGGGGTGTCGGCGCTCATTCAACCTTATCCTTGGGAGAGGCTTTCGTGGCCTGGCCGCCCGCAACACGCAACGCCATGCCCTCAATCGGCGCGCTCAGACTGCTGGTCACCAATTGACCGCCTTTGGCCAGCGATGGCGTGGCGATGTAAGCGATCTCATCGCTGCGCTGGATCACGCGGACTTTCAGGATTGCCAGCTTGCCGCCGCGGATCACCCAGATCTCGTTCCCCGGCCGCACGGCATCGGCTGGCACGGCGGCATAGCTTGCAAGGCTGGCACCGGTAATCTCGACATTGACAAATGCGCCCAGAAGCAGCGGCGGCGCTTGGGTCTCGCTGCCTTCGTCCACCGCCCGTCCACCCCGCAGCGGCGCGGGGACCCGAACGAACACTTCGATATTGCGCGTCGCGCTGTCGAGGATGGCATTGGCGCGATCCACATAGGCCGCCCAACGATAGGTCTGCCCACCATAGGAATAGGTCACGCTCGCCGGCACGCGCGCTTTGGACGCGGCCAGCAGGCCGGGTATCAGCGTGGCTTCGTCAGCGGTAAGCGAGACGCGCACCTCATAGGCGTCAGTCGACACTAGCGAGCCGAGTGGTTCGCCCGGCTGGACCAGCTGGCCGACCGCGGCGCTTTCCTCGCGCACCAGCCCGCCAAACGGCGCGCGCACACGGGTGCGGCCAAGGCGGGTTTGCGCATCGGAAAGGTTCGCCTCAGCGCGATCCTTTGAGGCCTTGGCGCTTTCCAATTGAGGCTCGCGCGTGGCAAGGCTGCGTTCTGCTGCGTCCGCCTTGGCCGCATCGCCTGGCCCTGTGCTCTTTTCCATAGCGCGGGGGGCAAGGAAGCGCGTGTCGCTTTGCCCGGCGGCTTGCGCTGACCTCTCGCGCGCGTCAAAGCGTTGCAGTTCCTCGCGCGCGATTTCGACTTCCTCTTCGGCCTCAAGAACCGCAATGCCCTGCGCGGCGACATCGGCTTCGGCAACGCGCACCTGGTTGATGTAATCGCTCTGGTCGATGCGCAGCAAAGTCGCGCCCTTCGGCACCACGCCTCCTTCGCGGAAAGAAGGGTGGACATAGGTGAGCCGGCCCGACACTTCTGCGCCAATCGTCACCTCGTCGCGCGCCTGCACGGTCCCGGAGCCGAGCACGGGAATTGGGCCCGACGCCGCTTTAAGAGCGACCACCTCGGCCAGCGGCACTTGCTCCACGCGCTCTTCCTCAACCGGCTCGGGCTTCAATGCAATCAGCAATCCTGCAATCACGAAGGCACCGAACAAAATCGCGATCGAATAAACCAGCTGACGGCTCATGAGGCCTCTCCTGTGTCGGGTCTTGTGTTGGGCGCCTGGTCGGGGACGCGCTGCATTTCCAATTCGCCTGGCTGGACACCGTCCACCCAATCACCGCCCAACGCACGGTGCACATTCAGCCGAGCGAGCGCGGTCGATCGCGCCGCTGATGACAGGCTGGTCTCCACCGCGTAAAGAGTGCGCAGCGCGTCGAGATAGGAGAGGTAGCTGCCCACGCCCGCTTCGAACCGACGGCTTTGAAGATCGAGTGACCCTTGCGCTTCGGCCAGTTGCGCGGCGACCAGGGCATAGCGCGCGCGCTGCTGTTCGTAATCGGCCATCGCGCTCTCAACCTCGCCAAACGCGCCGATCACGGCGCTGGCATAAGCGGCCGCCTGCTGATCATAGGCGGCGCGCGCACTCGCGATGTTGGCGCTGATCCGTCCCCCGTCAAACAGCGGCGCAACCAGCGAGGAAGCGAGCGAAGTCGCCCAATTGTTTGCAAGGTCGAAAGCATTTCCGGGATCGCCCGCCTGCGTTCCGAGGGAGGCGGTAAAAGACAGGCTTGGGAACCGTTCAGCCCGGCGCGCGCCGATGCGCAGGCGGGCGCCCTCAAGCCGTTCATACGCCGCAGCCACGTCAGGGCGCTGTGCGAGCAGATCGATCGGCAGGCCGCTGGGCACTGGCTCAAACACCAGGCGCGGGCGTAAGGGCTGTCTCAGCGCCTCGTCCAGTTCGCCAGGATAGGTACCCAAGAGAAGAGCAAGACGCGACTGCGTCGCCGCGAGGCTGGAGCGCAATTGCGGCAGACCACTCTCTGTGGAACGCAGGTCTTGTTGTATCTGGTACACCTCGAGACTGTCGGCAAGGCCGCGCTCGAAGCGGTCTTCGGTACGCTCGGCGCGATCCCGCAGCGCTTCGATCGTCTTTTCCGACAGCGCAATCTGCCGCGCTGCATCGACATAGTCGAAATAGGCAGTGATGGTTTCGGCCGCCGCGCTGAGTTGTACGGTCTTGAAATCCTGCCCGCTCGCAATCGCGTCCTGACGCGCGGCGCGGTAATCGTCGCGCACGCGGCCAAACAGATCGAGTTCGTAGGAGGTGGCAAGAGCAAGCGTGTAAGTCTCGTTTTCCAGCCGCCCGCCGCCCCCAAACCCGCCAAAAGCGAGACCGTCAAGCGGTGAATTGGTGCCTGACGCCCCACCTGTTGCATTGGTTGTCGGAACGAGCGAGGCCTGCGCGATCCGCGCCTGCGCCTTGGCCTGCTGCAAACGTGCCGCCGATTCGACAATGTCGAGATTGCTCACGAGCGCCTGGTCCACAAAACCATCGAGAACAGGGTCTTCAAACGCGGTCCACCACTTTTGCGGAGTGTATTGAAGCTGGGATCTCGCATCGCTCGCCGCGAAGTCGTCGGGCATCTGCGCGACAATCGCGGGGCGTTCGGGCGCCGGCGCCATGGAGACGCATCCCGACACGCTCACGGCGGCAAGCACCACCGCTGCGTCCCCACACAATCGCTTGCAATAACGGCCTTGTCTGAAAATCAGTCTCATTACGCAACCCATTATCGCCCCAACCCAGTCGCGCAAGCGAAACTTCGTAACCTTGCGTCGCAGACAATGCAAAGGATTAGAGGCTGTTCCAGCCCTTGCACCAATCAGAGCTGCTTGGCCTGAGTGCAAATGTATCAGAACGCTCTGGTTCAAAGCGGGGGGTTATGTGCAGCATGTCACTGCCCCCGCGTTTGATAGCCTGGCGCACGGCTTGCTTTGCGAACGCACTGTTGCATCCGGCGCAGCACCGGGCATAAGCTGAGCGCGCCAATATTTTGGGTGGACGTTGCAACGCAACACACGCAATGGCTCGCTAGGTGTGGCCTCCCTGCTCCTTCACTTGCATGGTGCGGCTCGCGGCATGGCGCGCCGACAAATTGAAATTACAGCGCAAAACAGAAAAGAGGATGACAATGCCAATCACTCAGGATGAGCTTGCCGCAGCCCGCACCGCGTGGGGCGACGCCTTGGTTGCGATTGCCAAGGCTTACGAAGCGGATGGAATCGATGGCGCCCGCGCGCTCGCGGAAAGCGTGCTCGACGCGGCCTATGGCTACAACATGGGCGATGTGCTGTTCAAACCGACGCTGGCAAGCGGCGAGAAAACTTTCCGCCCGACCAAGAAGGGCGCGCTCTCCTACTTTGTCGGCCACGATCCCGACTTTCCGCTCGACGGCGGGTTTGGTCTTAAAGGGTGGCGCGAAGTCACCTCGGAAACCTCCGCCCACTTCATCGAAGGCGATGTAGCGATGTGGATGGGCTGGGTGATAATGACCGATAAGGATGGCGGCGTCACCAAAGTCGACAAGAGCTGGGGCTATAAAAAGGATGCGGGGGGCACTTTGCGTATCGTGCTGCACCATTCCTCGCTGCCTTATCAACCCTGATGCCCCAACAGGGCCGGTCGGATGTCCAAAGCATCGACCGGCCCAAGCACAGCGATTTTTGAGGGTTCACGGGCCGTTTTCGCTTTCTAGGGGATAGCGTGGAGGGTTCGCTGCCGCTACAAGGCGGGTTATGAACGAAACTGCAGCTTTGCCGAGTTCCGAGGTCAGCAGCCGGACCAACGACCTTCTTGCCTCGATCGTCGTTTTCCTGGTCGCCCTGCCGTTGTGTATGGGGATCGCGATTGCGTCGGGCGCGCCGCCCGCTCTGGGGCTGGCGTCCGGCATAATCGGCGGCCTTGTCGTCGGTTTCATCGCCGGATCGCCGCTCCAGGTCTCGGGTCCCGCAGCGGGGATGGCGGTGCTGGTCTACGAACTGGTCAGCGAATTCGGACTTGCGACGCTGGGCGTGGTCGTGCTGATCGCGGGCGCGGTGCAATTTGTCGCCGGCATCCTGCGCTGGGGCCAATGGTTTCGCGCGATTTCACCCTCGGTCATCCACGGCATGCTGGCGGGCATCGGCTTCCTGATCTTCTCCTCTCAGTTTCACGTCATGTTCGATGACACACCGCGTGGCGGGGGCCTTGCAAACCTCGCAGCGATCCCGGAAACGATCTATAAGGGTCTGTTCCCGGCGGATGGCAGCGTCCACCACCTCGCAGCGATCATTGGTGTGCTGACGATTGTGACGATTTTCGCCTGGGACCGTTTTAAGCCGTCAGTGCTCAAAATGATCCCCGCACCGCTGGTGGCGGTTATTGTCGGTTCGGTCGCCGCAGCGGCGCTGCAATTGCCGATCCTCAAGGTTGATGTCCCGGCCAATCTGCTCGATTCGCTCAACATCCCGCCGATCGCTGCCTTTTCCGCGATCACGCCGATGATTGTTCTCACCGGTGTCATCTTCGCCTTCGTCGCCAGCGCCGAGACGCTGCTCTGCGCGACGGCCGTCGATCAAATGCATTCGGGCGTGCGCACCGATTACGACAAGGAATTGCGCGCGCAAGGCGTGGGCAACCTGCTGTGCGGCGCGATTGGCGCGCTGCCCATGACCGGGGTGATCGTGCGCTCCACCGCCAACGTACAGGCAGGGGCAACCACCCGATTGTCTGCAATCGTGCACGGTTTCTGGCTGCTCTTGACGGTGGCGGCGCTGCCCTGGCTGCTAAACAACATCCCGACCGCAGTGCTGGCCGCGATCCTGGTCTATACCGGGTACAAGCTCGTCAACCTCGCGCAGATCCGCAAGATCACGAAGTTTGGCCGATGGGAGCTCGCCATCTATCTCACGACTCTTGGCGGCGTTGTTGCGATAGACCTGTTATCCGGCGTGATCATGGGCTTCCTGCTCGCCACGGCAAAGGTCGTCTATATCTTCAGCCACATGGATATCGAGGTTGAGGAAGGCGAGAACGACCGGATCGACCTTCAACTTCAGGGCTCAGCGACCTTTTTCTCGATCCCGAAACTTGCTGCTGCCCTGGACCGCGTGAAGCAGGGCGCAGAAGTCCACGTTCATGTCGAAGACCTGACCTATATCGACCACGCCTGTCTCGACATGCTGACCGCCTGGCGGCGGCGGCACGAGGCAACCGGTGGAACGATGAAGCTCGAGTGGGAGACACTGGCACGGCGCTATTCGCCGCGGTCTGAACACACGCTAGACCTGCCGCTCGGCTTGCCCGAGAAGGCTCCGACTGAGCCCAAGGCTTCCAAGGACGGCTCAAGTCTGGAACCGGCGCGGTAACTGCAAACGTAGCCGTCACCTTCGCCACTTGCGAAGGCGCCGCTTGCAGAAACGGGCGCGCCCTTTGCAGAGCCGCGCCCGTTCCCAGACTTTCAGTACGCGTCAAGCGCCGAGCTTCTCGCCCATCAGTTCCAGCTGAGCCATGCACCCTTTCTCGACCAGTGCCGCCGCCAGTTCATCGGCTTGCGCATAGTCTGCATCCAGGGTCTTGAAGGAAATCACGGCTGGCTCACCGCCTACAGGCGAGGTTATCTCATACGCAGTCCCCTCTTCCACCGTCAAAAGCGCGGGATCGAGCGGCGCAAGGCTTTCTCCATCATCGAAGGTGACATCAATGGAAACAGGGTCGGGCTTCTCAACTTCAGCCGCGACTTCGCTGCCTGCGAAGGGCTCAAGCACAGCTTTTGCCATCTTGTAGGTTTCGATCCCCGCATCAAAAGGCCGCCAAAAGCGGACCGCCTCCAGATCGTACAGGCATATCGTGCCCGACTGTTCGACATCAACGTAATAGAGATTGGGGCTGAGCGGCCGATCCGCTGTGTCCCCAGTGCCGCGCACGGCCCCGGTCGTGCCGCGGCTGGCGGCCCGTTTGCGCGTGAGATTGGCAAAGCGCGCGCGGTTCGATTTGGGCTTGGCACCGACTTCGAACGTGCCCGGCCCCTTCATCGTGCGGGTGCCCTTATTGGTAAGCACAGTGACGCTGTCGCCGCTTTCTAGCGTAATGATCGCGGTATCGTCGATCTTCGACCCGACCGGGTATTCGCTCGCCGAGGATTTCACGACAACCGCAGGAGCGGCGAGAGCGGCGACGCCTGCAGTACCCCAAATCGCAGCCCCGGCGAGTGTGGCGCGCAACACGCGCGACTTCAATTTACTCGAGAACATGACAGTCCCCCTTCCTCAAAATGCAACGTACGATCGCCAAGAGTACGTAGCGTGGCAGCCGCCGGATGGCCAGTCGCGACCAGCATCTGCGATCCCGGCACTCGCGGTTCCGGCACAGGGCGCTGATCGTTCATTTTGACCCCATCACATAGACGCCTTCCGGCGATAGATTGGCGTAACGCTCTTTCAAATTGGCAAGCGCGGTGTCGTCGGGATGGCGAGCATGTACCGCATCAACGATGGCTTGGGCCTGAACCGGATCGCTAGCGGCAAGGTCCGCCGCTTCGGCCAGCCTCGCGCGATCCTCGGCGGGGAAGTCGGGCGCGGGCTCCATGAGCTCAACCGGACTTGAGCGGCCCGACAGGACCACCCGCCCCATCGGCCGCCACCAGTCGAGCCCCGATCCATCGGCAAACTCATGACTTGCCATGACGCTCGATTTCAAGGTCTTGTTCGCGCTTTCAAGCCGCGCGGCCGTGTTCATGCTGTCGCCTAGCGCTGTGTACTGGATGCGGGTATCACCGCCGAAATTCCCGATCACCGCTTCGCCGTGATGCAGCCCCACGCGGGTTTTCCCGATCAAGGGCAGGCTGGGGTCCATCGCGGCCACCTCGCGCCGGAACTCCTCGCCGGCCTGCCAAATCGCGTATCCCGCCCGGCCTGCGCGTTCGCCATCATCCGCCCGCGCAATCGGCGCCCCCCAGAATGCCACCACCGCATCGCCGACAAATTTATCGATCACTCCGCCATGATCGAGCACCACCTTGCTCAGCATTTCCAGGTAACGGTTGAGCAGCTTGGCGACCATTTCCGGCTCGATCGCGTGGCTCATCTTGGTGAAGCCTTCCAGATCGCTGAACAGCACATAAATCGCGCGCTTCTCCCCGCCGAGCGATAGCAATTCGGGCTGGTCGATGATTTGCTGGGCGATGTCGCGCGGGATGTATTTGCCCAGCGCGCTTTGCGCAAAGCTGCGCTGCTTCGCGCCCGACGCGCGCGCCACCGTCGTCATCGCGGTGAAGGCCAGCACCCATGCGATCAGCCAGCCAACGGCAGGCAGGCCATAGGTGTCGACATCATTGACGTGCAGCACAATCGGCGCGCCAATAAACATCCCAAAAAGCAGCACCAATAAAGGCACCAGCCGGCGCGCGGGCCATTCGAGCAGCGCGATGAGGACCGCTGTAATCACGACCAGCACTGCCATTGCCCACTTCACCGCTTCCGAAATCGGTTCCAGCGCGTTGCCATCGAGTATCTGCGCGATCATTTCGGCATGGACATAAATCCCCGCTGGCTCTTCGCCATCGATTGAGGTGAACGTCACCTCCTTGCGGTCATAATCAACGATATCGCCGCCGATCAGGACGTATTTGCCTTCGATCTGCTCAGTAAGAAAAGGCAGGATCGCCGGGTCCGGATCAATAAACAGCGAGATGTCGATAGCCGAGAACAACGGTGCAGAGACCTGCGCATCTTGGCCAAGGCCGCGTTCACTCTGGTCTTCGTAAAGGCTGCGGCGATATTCAATCGCGCCCTCATAGGCTTCGAACCGCCCGATCGGCCCGCCCGCATCGCCCACCATGGATCGACCGAGCACGGGCGGCAGGTCGGGGTCAATCGCAGGCCAGACCCGTGTCGCGCCAAACGCTGCGTCGAGCCGGATCGAAGAGGGATGCGCGTTGCTCCCTTCAAGCTGTGCCAGAAACGCTTCGAGATATTCCTGCTGCTGCGCGCGGATATCGTCTTCATTGCTATCGGTATTGGCGTAGGCGACCGAGACCGGCGTCTTCATCGCACGCAGGGTCTCGATCAGTTCCAGATCCGCCTCTTGCGGTTGGTCAAAGAGAATATCGATCCCGATCGCCTTGGGGTTCATATCGTCTAGGTACCGCAGTGCGCTGGCGATCACGTCACGCGGCAGGGGTGATCGTTTTTCAAGCTGGTAGAGCGTTTCATCAAAAAAGACGACCGCGACCACGCGATCATCGGGTTCCACCATGTCGGCGGAGTAATAAGCGCGTATATCATAGAACGCGCGCTCGGCGGCGTTGGTGAGCGGTGTGGGGGTCTCGCCATCGGGTAGCGTCCAGCTGTATCGCCCCACGAACACGGCGAGTATCACGATCAAAACCGCGACGATAACTTGAATCGTGCCCGCTTCGGCAACGCTTCGATAACCGCGCGTTAGCCAGCTTTTGCGACGCGCCGCGCCTTCATCGCTTGCATTTGTTTCAGCCACGATCCTGACCCGCACCCATTGGCAGCCAAGCTTAGCGGTTCACCGCGATCGTACCATCCCCGATGACCGCGAAGGCCGACCAATAGAACGGGTGCGACGTGCTGGGATCATCCATCAGCCCCACTTGCGAGCGGCGCAGTGCTTCGGCTGTTTCAGGTGAGCCTTCGACAAACAGGCCAGAGATCAGCCGCTTGGTGGCGTCGAATTCGTCAGGCACCGGCCAGTGACTGGCGAGCACGGTGCGGCCCCCTGCTCCAACGAATGCACGCACCAAGCCATCAAGCGCAAAGTCGCCGCCAGAAGTTACACCTGCTTCGCGCGTTGCGCCCACCGTCGCCTCGCCCGCCGTGCTCTCGTGAACGGTCGGAGTTGTGTCCGCCGGGGGCTCTTGTGCGTTGTCGTCGCCCTTGTCATTGCAACCGTGGCGAGGTCGGGGTTGCGAACACACCGTGCGAGTACAGCAAGGCAGTGGCTGTT
>JBCBKF010000058.1:0-11086 GCA_038522255.1 Pseudomonadota bacterium | reverse complement strand
AGGCCAGAGGTATACGTGCGGGATCGTTATGACTTATCGGACATCAGCGCCATTGCCGGAGAAGTGATTGCTTTGCCGGGGCACACACCCGGTTCAGTGATCGTCAATATCGGTGATGCAATATTTGTTGGAGATCAAATTCGCGGCAAGGTTTTTGGGTCCGGCCCAGCACTACATTTCTTCATGTGTGACCAACAGGACAATCTCCAGGACCTCGAGGCGATCTTGGAGCGTCTCTCGCCTGATGCGATCCGAGTGTTCCCGGGCCACTTGAGCGTTTTCTCACGAGATCAATTGCATCGCTATGTGGAGCGGCAGCTGCCAGCACAAGATTAGGAGATCAGCAAAATGACAAACCTTCTTGAGGAATATCGCGGCTGTCTCGCTATGGTGACCGGCGCGGGCGACGGCATAGGCCAAGTGTTGGCAACGAAGTTTGCCGAAGCTGGTATGACAGTTTGCGTTCAGGATATCCGCGAGGGCGCTGCCTCGGCCGTTGCCTCTGAGATCGGGGGCGATGCGTTTCCGCTCGCCTTTGATGTCAGTGACCTTGATCAGTGTCTGCAGGCCGCCGAAACACTGGGCCGCAGGGAGGAGCCCCTCTGTATGCTCTGGGCAAATGCTGGGGTCGGCGTGGGTGCAAAGATGACAGAAGGCTCGCGCAATGCCATCGAGTGGGGCGTTGCGGTAAACATTGTCAGCCCGATCTGGACTACACGAGCGTTCAGGCTGCTTATGAAACCGGGCGAAGCACCTGCACACATCGGTTTTACAGCCTCGGTTGCCTCTTTGCTTGCTGCAGAGGAGGACTATCCATTTTACGGGGTCACCAAGCACGGCACATTCGCCGTCGCAGAGGCGATTGGCGCGGAAGTTGGGCGCGAGGGGATCACATCAACCATTCTCTGTCCCGGCCTTTTGAATACCGACATCTGGGACGGCGCACGTGCTCGCCCGGATCGGTTTGGCGGAGAAAAACGCATGGATCCAAGCATCGCCGAAACCTGGCGACAGGCTAAGACACCCGACGTCATGTGGGCGCATATTGAACGAGTGGTTTCTAACGGGGGCGGTTATCTAGTTTGCGCAACCGAAGACGATACACTGATCCGGTTTCAGGCGCGTGCTGACGATATTGGTAAGGCGTTCGTTCAAATTTGACCGCGAATGCCACGGGGACGCCGAGAAATTCTCGCCAAAAAGATTAGATATTTGAAAACCGTGCACGACGTTTACATAGCTCGAACACGAACCCACAGGCTGTTCGAAAACATGTCTATTCGCTTATGACCGCTATTGCTCGCTTTACAGCCCTGCAGCGGGGGAAGCCGAACGGCGAAGATTGGCGAATTCTGTTGAAAAACTCGAAACTATCCAGTTTTCTCTGTATGCGGTTGATATTTTTCGGCAAGAATGTCGGCGTGGATGAATCAATACGCTAATAAGGCCATTTCTGGTGGAATATCATTCTGGAAGCGCTTCCGGCAGGACGCCCCAAAATAGTTTTTCAACAGAATTGGCGAATTGGCGACGTTGGCACCAAGGTTCAATCGCCCTGCGTCGAAGGTTGTAGGCTGATGTAGTTAGAAGAAAATCAGCTTATAGACTGATTAATAGTTGTGTGCCATAAGGCGAAGGCCTGATGTAAGATCGTGTGTATCAGGCCAGAAGCTGAATGATTGCACTCAACATGGACCGAACACTCAAACGTGCGCGTATAGCGCTGGACAAACGCCTGAACGGGTTCAGACCGACCGATCATATGGCTTCCCCGCCTAAAGGGTGGGTGCGTGCGATCCGTGATGCGCTGGGCATGAGCGGGGCGCAGCTTGCCCGGCGGATGGATATTACCCCCCAATCGCTAAATGGGCTGGAGCAGTCCGAGGCCAGCGAAACCATTCGCATGGAAACGCTGCGCAAGGCAGCGGCAGCGCTCGACTGCCAGCTGGTCTATGCGCTCGTGCCCAACAAGCCGCTTGAAGATAGGGTTGCCGAACGGGCGCGCGCGAAGGCACTGGAGGCGATCGGCGGTGTATCTCATTCCATGGCGATGGAAGATCAGAAGGTCCTGGATGATGATCTGGAAGAACGCATTCAGATTTTCATCTCCGAAACATTGCGTGACCGTGACCTCTGGGAAGACTGATGACGGATCTGTTTCAGGAGCCGGAGGATGCGACACCGCTTGAGCCAGAAGAACGCGAAGGCCTTCGTCTGACCTGGGTGACCACGCGCGCTGATCTCAATATTGCCGAGCAGGACAATATCGACAAAGGCGCAGCCTGGGCTTTCCGCGCGCGCAAACCCGACCTGATGACCGTCGATTTGGTGCTTCAGCTCCACAAACGGATGTTTGGAGATGTCTGGTCATGGGCAGGCCAGTATCGCCGAACCGAACGCAATATCGGCATCGCGCCGCACATGATCGGCGTCCAGACGAGCCAGCTTATGGGCGACGCTGCTTACTGGGTGGAGAACGGGACTTATGAACCAACTGAACTGGCCGTGCGGTTACACCACAGGCTGGTCTATATTCACCCATTCCCGAACGGAAATGGACGCCACGCGCGGATGATGGCTGACCTTGTCCTGCGCCGACTTGGTGCGCCCAGCTTGTCCTGGGGCGGCGGATCGCTCGCCGACCTGAATGAACTGCGCCGCGCTTATGTGGATGCTTTGCGTCTGGCTGACCGCGAAGACTATGACGCTCTGATCGCGTTTTCCCGCTCATAGTTCCACGCGAGGCCTGTAGGCGGGTCTGCTGTTTGCGAGCCGGGCCTGCACCCGTTTGATGCGTTCTGTTCGGGCCTCCAGCTCAGCTTCCAGGCGCTCGAAGATTGGCCAGTATTTGTAGCCGTAAAGATCAATCATCTTCGCGGCGATACTAAGCGCGTCTTCAAGATCCTGGTCGCTGACGGCCATGGCAGTCTTCTACTTCGAACGGTTCCAGACCATGACGCCGGTGCCATCTGTTTCATTTTCGAAAAAGGCGGCGCGCATAGGGCTGGCGAAGCTCGGATCATCGAGTTTCACCGCCAGGTAGAGCGTTTCGCCATCCTTGCTTTCCTGACGCCAGGCCGCGCCGAGTTCCGCGCCGCCTGCATAGAGGCGTAAGTCTGGCGCGCTCTCACTGGCCTTATCCGCATTAGGAACAAGCTGGGCTTTCACATTGATGGTCATGGTGCGGATGGTGCCGGTATAGGCGCCATCCTTTGCGGTGAAGGTTCCAATCTGTGCCATGGGTCTAATCTCCTTTGCTGGCATGAAGGGCGCGGCGCGCCCGTTTGAACCCGGCGTCCGAGCCGAGAAAGGTTTCCAGCATCGCAGGGACGAGCGCTTCGGGCTTTTCTTCAGCGCCATAGGTCTGGCGGTAAATCTCTGAGTAATCGGCGAGCGCTGCGGCCAAATCGGGATCAACGGATATGCTCATGCGCACCGGCGTGCGGTCGGGGAGTTTGTCGAGGCGAAGGGACATGGTTGGCTCCTGCTTATTGAGGTCTGAGGATGAGATCGCGGGTGACAACGACGCGCACCGGCCAGCCAGGGCGTACGCGGATCGTTGGCTGAATGCCAAGATTGCGTTCGACGACGCGTTGTCCGGCCTGGTTGACGGTATCGGTGGTGCCGCGGCGGATCGCGCGTTCAATGTCGCCGTCGCCATCCGCGCCGAGTTCGGCCCCGACGCCGAGAATGGTCGCGAGGCCTGCCTCGATAAGCACGCGGTCCCAATGATGGTCGGTTCTGTCTGAGAGACCGGCAAAGCCTTGCGCGTCCGCGCCCGGCGCCGAGATGACGATGGACGCGCCATCGGGGAAGATGATCCGGTCCCAGGTGACAAGCGCGCGGTCCTGACCGAACGAGACTTCAGATTGGTAGCGCCCGATGAGGCGCGAGCCTTGCGGGATGAGCACGTACTGACCGGTGACCGTGTCATAAACGGGCTGTGTGACCTGCGCGACGATGGTGCCGGGGAGGTCTGAGTTGATGCCGGTCACAAGGCTGGCCGGGATTAGCGTGCCGGCCATCACTTGGAATGGCGAGGCTGGGTCTTCGACGCCATGTGGATTGTAGATGTCGCTGCCAGCTGCTTCACCGGCAAAAGCGAGCTTGCGGCTTTGCAGATTACTGTCGGCAGGCGGGGCAAAGCCGGTTGGCGCGCCTTGTGGCAGCGCCGCGAGTGCCAGAAGTTCCGAACCAAGATCAAGCGCCGGGTCGCGATACGCAGCACGGCTGTCGGCAACAGTCTGGCCGCCTGTTTCAGATTGCAGCTGGAAGAAGACCGGCGCGCGGGCGGCCTCTTCAGCCATGGCGGCTTCCCGCAGGCGCTGAGCACGTTCGGCTTCATCGACCGGATTTGGGCGGAAGTCATCTTCGAAGCGGGTCACATATTCTGGTTCAATGCCTAGATCGCGCTCTGCCGCGAGAACCGTTGCGCCGAGGTCGCCTGCAAGCGGTGGTCCAAGTCTTGTGATCGGTTCCGGCCGGACGTCGCCATAGCCAGCGGGCAATGCCGCCAAGCCATCCGGTGTGCGCTTGTTGGTGACATTGTAGAGCTCGCGGCGCTGGCTGGGGTCCGCCGCCGTCGGTGGCTTCAGGGCGATACTGGCGGCGGCGAACAGGCCCAGCGCACCAAGGCCTGCGCTCACGATCAGGACCTTGCGATTGATCCGGGTCACGGGTTTTGGACTGGAGCGGATTTTCAGCCGCTCGGCATGTTCGTCAAAAGGGATAGGCTCGGTCATCGCCTCAGCCCCCGAAGATCGCAGCCAGCGATGAGCGGCGCTCCTGGCGGGCGATGCGCACCACGGTCTGGTTTCGCTCGCCCAACCGCAACTCGGCTGCACGGAACAGTCGGTCGACGACATAGTAATTGCCGCGCACCCGGTAGTTCACGAGTTCTGCATCACCGTCTTCGCCCAGGACGAACAGCGGCGGCATATCGGTCGTGGCAATGTCATCCGGCATCTGGATGAAGACCTGCCGCCCGTCATCGAAGACGCGCACGGGTTTCCATGCGGGATTATCGCCCGTCATACGATAATCGAAGTTCAGGCCTTCCAGCGTCAGGCCGCGCTCGATGGAGCCAGCTTCACGCGCAATGGCGCGGTCGTTGCGGGCGGTCAGGCCTGCCAGCTCATCTGCCGGATAGCGCCAGGACAGGGCGGCCATGTAGCCGCCTTCGACGCTTTCCAGTTCAAGGTGATAGGTGCGCCGATTGGTGGCGATCATCAGATTGGTGCGGATACCCGCGCTGATCGGCTTGACAAGAACATGGGCGCGGGACGTGGCGCCTGCGCCGGAGATCGTATCCCCGACCACCCAGCGCACCGTATCGCCGGCTGACACCGACACCAGCTCCTCACCGGGTTGCAGAGCAATGTCGCTGACTTGTCCGGGGCTGGCATAGAGGCGATACAGCGCGCCTTCGGTGTAGGGATAGACCTGAATCGCGTTCACATAGCCATCGACAGAGGGTTCGATCAGGGCACTTTGGCGGCCCTGGGCAATGGTCTCAGCCGGGTCGGTCTCAGTGGTGACAGACGTGCGAATGATGCGGCGGCGCTCGCCTGCCTCTCCGACCGGCATCATCTGGCCCGGCAGTGGCAAGGCGATGGCGGTTTCGACAATCTCGACCGGGCGGTCGAACTCGTCTTCGATGGGCGTTGCCGCGACAAAGGCGGTCGGATCAATGGGTTCGAGTTCGGTGGTGGCGCAAGCCGTTGTGAGGGCGAGGGCTGAGGTGGCAAGAAGCAAACGAAGCATGGGACTCATTCTCCTGTAACGAGGTCCTGGCCCCAATTGAGGCTGTGGACATAAAGGCCGAGGGGATTGGCGCGCAGGGTCTCTGCGTCCGTCGGCGGTTGAGTGATGATGTTGAAGAGGCCGGTGAAGCGTGTCGCTTCGATCAGCGCGCCGCTTTCATAGGTCTTCTCAATCCAGCGGGCCTGAAAGCTGTCATCGGAGACGCGCACAACGCTGACGACATCGACCGTGCGCGATTTCCTGCCCACGTCGGCGAACGGATCATTCGCCTGAGCGTATTCGTTCAAGGTCGTTGAGGCTTCCGAGGTGACATAGTCATAGGCGCTGAGCCAGTTCTCGTGCACGACAACCGGATCGATGGAAAGCCCGCGCACACGCTGGATGAAGTTCGCAAGGTGGTGCGCGATCTGTGCGTCGGTGGCCGTGTAGCGCTCCGTGGCTGGGGCAACGGCCCGGGCAGCGCCAGTCTCATCGACTTCGACCACATAAGGCGTGACGGTCGAGACTGTGGAGCGCCAGATCAGGGCGGCTGAGGTAAAGAAGCAGAGCGTCAGGCATCCGAGGGCCATGAGCCGCCAGTTCCTGGCCTGCACGCGGGCTGAACCGATGCGTTCGTCCCAGACCTGTCCCGCTTTCTGATAGGGCGTTTCAGGGAACGGGCTCGGCCCATAGCTTGTGGAAGATCGTTTGAAGACCATGGCTTAGTCGTCCTTGTCGTTGAGTTGCGGGGCGGCGCTGGAGGAACCGCGATCACCCTCGCGAAGACTGTGGGCGGCCATCTGCCCAGCCTGGCTCGCATTCTGGCGGGCCTGCATCCGGCGCGCCCATCCCGGGCTTGAAGCTGAGCCGCTTGAAGAAGATGAGGGATCGCTGCCACCGGAGCCGCCGGTCGCGCGCCACGCACCCTGGCTGCCTCGGGCATAGGCATCTCGAATTGATTGTGCGGGGCGGCTGGCGGTTTGGCGGATCGCGTCACCGCTAGCACGGGCCATGCCCGCAACTCCAGCTGCGACAGCGCCGACGCCGGACGCACCAGACGCAACAGAGCCGAGGGTGTAAGATGTGCGGGCTGCGCCTGCCATGGAGGCGCCCGCCTTGACGGCAGAAGACGCGCCGCTGGCAGCCGCGCCGACGGCAGCGCGTCCGCCTGCGCCCGCCATATAGGTCCCGGCAGCAACACCGGCGGCTGCACCGGCCGCAGAGCCTGCGCCGAGTTGCGGCGCGCCTGTGATCAGCCCGCTCGCAACGCCCGGCGCAAAGATGCCCATCCAGAAGAAAACGATGGCCGCAAGCACAGTGCCCATGACCTGCGCAAGGGTCACATCATCGCCGGTGCGGAACGCATCGGTCACCGATGAGAAGAGCGTCGATCCGATACCGATAATGACGGCGAGCACCATGAGCTTGATGCCCGAGGTGATGACATTGCCGAGGACGCGTTCAGCGAGGAAAGCTGACTTGTTCCACAGCGCGAAAGGCACGAGCACAAACCCGGCAAGCGTCGTCAGCTTGAACTCCAGAATGGTGATGAAGAGCTGCACCGCCAGCACGAAGAAGGCCACCATGATGATCGCCCAGGCGATGAACATCACCGCGATCATGATGAAGTTATGAAAGAAGGAGATCGGCCCCAGCATGTCGCTGATCTCCGAGAGCAGCGGCTGCGCCGCATCAAAGCCGACCCCGGCAATGAAGCCTGGACGGAGCAAGTCCGCCGCCGTCATCGTTCCGCCACCAGCGGTCACGCCCAGCTCTGCGAAACTGTCGAACACGATATTGGCGAGCAGGGAAAAATTGCCGATCACGAAGGCGAAGAAGCCCACATAGAGCACCTTCTTGATCAGGCCTGCGATGACATCACTGTTCTGGCTGAGCGCCCAGAAGAGACCCGCAAGCGTAATGTCGATAGCGATCAGCGTGGTCGTGAGATAAGCGACATCCCCCGCCAGCAGGCCGAACCCGCTGTCAATGTACGCGATAAAAGTCGCCAGGAAGGTGTCGATCACGTCCATTAGTCGGGAGACCCAAGAAAGGCGCGGGTACGGGCGCGGCCACGTTCGGCTTCAGCAAGCTGGCGGGCGCGTTCCAGCGCTTCGGCGCGGTAATGCGAGGCCATCATGGCTTCCATCTGCATCAGCTGTTCTGTCTGGAGCGCCTCGATCTGATTGCCTGCCTGTACCGCTTGCAGATTACCGACAGCGGACTGGCTTGAGCCGATCAGGCGGTCGAGACTTTCTGAGTCCGCGCGGGCAGTGGAGACCACTTCGGCGGTGACGAGCAGGCTTTCGCGATAAGCGGTCCGGGATTGCCGCCATCTTGTGAGGGCCTCTTCGACCAGTACGCGGTGCTCTGGCGGTTCAGTTCCGTAATCCTCCGGGTAGATCACTTCATAGTCGCGTTCGATTTCTTCGACGCCATAACCAATACCTTCGGCTTCGCGCATGAGGTCATCAATGCGGCGCATCCGGCGGAGAATGTCATCAGCGATGCTGTCGGGGAGCGTTTCCAGATCGCGCGCCATATTCTCCAGCATCTCGATTTCATGGGTGAGTTGCTGGATCTGATTGTTGATTTCCTGCAGCGCCCGCACCGCCTGATAGATGTTCTGGATATGGTTGGCCGGATCATAGACCGTCCATTGGGCGTGCGCGGGTGATGCCGTGATTGCTGTCAGAGGCAGTGCGCAAAGCGCAGCGGAGAGGAGAAGGCGTTTCATCGGTGTGGCTCCTATTCTGCAGCGATGGCGTGAGAGGGTGGGTAGGGTTCGGACGCATCGGACGCATGGTCGGGCCAGCGCGCCAGAAGCTCTGCCGCCCAGGGCAGACCTTTCTCGTGGAGCCAGCATTCGGCGAACCCGTCGCCTTCCGTCTCTGCCCATATGCGGTCGAGCAGTGCCTGGTCTTCGGGCGCTGACGCGCCGCAAATGGCGAGTGCAATCGGGCCAAGGCCAAGATCGAACACGCGGGCGCCAAGCGGCGACTGGTAGTAATAGTCGCGCTTGGGCGTGGCTCTTGAGATCAGTTCGATCTGGCGGGTGTTCAGGCCGAACCGCTTATAAGTCTCTTTCGATTGCGGCTCCTGGGCGCGTTCGTTTGGCAGGAAGATCCGGGTGGGGCAGGACTCGACCAGCGCGGGCGCTATGCTTGAATTCGCAATGTCGGCCAGGCTTTGCGTCGCGAATACGACCGCGACGTTCTTTTTGCGCAATGTCTTCAGCCATTCGCGGATTCGCGCGGCAAACATCGGATCATCAAGAAACAGCCAGGCCTCATCGAGGATGAGCAGTGTTGGCCTGCCATCGAAGCGGGCCTCAAGCCGGTGGAAGAGATAGGTGATGACGGGGGCTACCGCGCCCTTTGCATGCATCAACTCTTCCATCTCGAAGCAGACCGTATCGGCTAGCGTGAGGCTTTCATGATCGGCGTCGATCAAGCGGCCATGCGGGCCTTCCAGCGTGAACGGATGCAGCGCGGATTTGAGCGTCTCGTCCTGCAACATGAGTGTCAGGCCGGTCAGCGTGCGCTCGGCTTCGGGCGCGCTGGCAAGGGACTGGATCGCTTCCCAGAGCCGGGCCTTGAGGTCCGGCGTCATGGCGACGCCTTCATTGGTGCAGAGGCCTGACAGCCAGTCAGCGGCGAAGCTTGCGCCCGTGTCTGTGTCGATGTCTTTCAGCGGTTGGAGGCTCGGGGCGTTCGAACTGCCAAGATCGACATGCGCCCCGCCCATGCAGAGCGTGGCCGCGCGGGCGGAGCGCCCCTTGTCGAAGATGAAGACCTGCGCCCCCTCATAGCGCTTCCATTGCAAGGCAAGCAGCGAGAGCAGGACGGATTTGCCCGCGCCCGTCGGACCGACCACGAGCGTGTGGCCGACATCGCCAATATGCAGGTTCAGCCGGAATGGTGTTGTGCCATCGGTTTGCGCCTGGATCAGTGCTGGGGCTTGCAGATGGCGGTTGGTGCCTTCGCCCGCCCAGACGGCTGAGAGCGGCACCATATGGGCAAGGTTAAGCGTGTGCAGGATCGGTTGGCGGACATTGGCATAGGGGTGACCAGGCAGTGAGCCGAGCCAGGCATCCACCGCGTTGAGGGTTTCCTTGATGGCGGTGAAGCCGCGGCCATTCACAATGCGCTCAGCGACACGGATATGTTCGTCCACGGTGCGCCGGTCGGGATCGGCGACGGTTACCGTTGTTGTGACATAGCCATAGGAGACAAGATCGGAGCCGAGTTCCTGAAGCGCGGCGTCAGCGTCGCCCGCTTTGTTGTCCGCGTCATTGTCCACCAGCGCGGCCTGTTCATTGAACATGGTTTCGCGCAGCACGGCGCCGATGGATTTACGCTTGGCAAACCAGTGGCGGCGCTTCTTGCCGAGCACTTTTTCAGCTTCGGCCTTGTCCATGGCGATGAACCGCGTGGCCCAGCGATAGGCAAAGCCCTGTCGGTTCAGCTCATCAAGGATGCCGGGCAGTGTCGAAGCTGGAAACCCTGGAATTGTCAGGGTTCTGAGATGCGCCTCGCCGATCATCGGCTCTAAGCCGCCCGCGAAAGGTTCGTCTGCGAGAATGGCGTCGAGGAAGACCGGCAGTTCGGGTGTGACGACCGGGTGGCGCTTGGTTGAAATGGTCGAGTGCAGATAGGTTAGCGTCTCGTCGTCGGTCAGTGGCCAGACGTCATCGAGACATGTATCAAGAAGGTCCCAGACCCGGTCTGATTGCTGCTGGAACGTCTCCAGCCGGTGCCGCCAGGTCGCGGCGTCTTCTGTTTCAGCGCGGGTGATGAGGGCTTTCTCGGCGCGGCCCGATGCATCGGCGGGTGGCAGCCAGAGGAGTGTCAGATAATAGGAGCTCTCAAATCTGGAACCGGCTTCGTCCGCTTGCAGCGCGCGTTCCTGATCGACGAGCCACGACGCCGCATTGGGAAAGGCGCAATCCGGATAATCATGCACTTCACTGCGCTGCGCTTCAAAGAAGAGCGCCCAGCCTGAGCCGAACCGGCGCAGCACATTGTTCACGCGGGCATTGATCGAGACGAGTTCTTCTTCGGTCGAGCTTTCCAGATCGGGTCCGCGATAGCGGAACGTGGTCTGGAAGCTGCCATCCTTGTTCAGAACGATGCCCGGCGCGACGAGGCAGGCCCAGGGCAGATAGTCAGCCAGCAAGGTCTGGGTGTCTGAGTATTCACGCAAGTTCAGCATGACAGATGCTCCTTGTTACGCACCGAGCGACTGGCCACCGCCATGAAATCCGGATCGCTGCGCGCCATGAACACGGCGGCGGAATGGCCGAGCACCCAAAGCAAGAGACCGGGTATCCAGAGCCGGAGGC
>JBCBKF010000057.1:0-11096 GCA_038522255.1 Pseudomonadota bacterium | reverse complement strand
GCTGATCCTTGGCGACAACATCTTTTATGGTCACGGCCTTCCGGAATTGATGGCGAGCGCCAATGATCAGCGCACTCGGGCCTCCCTGGACGAAATCGGCGCCGATATGAAAGGCCTGGGCCAATCCCTCAGGCTTGGGCTGCTGCGCGTAGCTGAGGTGTACGCCGAAATCCGAACCATCGCCCAGTACGCGTTGAAACGGTTGGGCATCCTCAGGCGTCGTGATAATCAGAATGTCCTGAATTCCAGCCAGCATGAGTGTGCTAAGCGGATAGTAGATCATCGGCTTGTCAAAAACCGGCATGAGCTGTTTCGAGACGCCGCGCGTCAGCGGGTAGAGGCGCGTGCCCGAACCCCCGGCGAGGATAATTCCCTTACGCGGTTTGCTCACCCCAATTTCCCCCGTGATCCCTGGGCATCTCGTCAGCGGAGCGCATTGCAGCCTCGCCGGGGGAGGTCAATGGCTAACTCGGGGGTTGCTGACAGGCCGCGCTTGGCGTTGCATTTGGTCTGCTTGCCCGCTCATAGCCCCACCTCTAGCCAAGCCACCGCAATTGCGGCATTTGTTATTATACGTCAGAAATACAAGGGCGGCCTGGGGTGGGAAGATGCGCGAGAATAAGGCAGGGTCAATTTGGGATTTTCGAGCGACCAGCCGGCTCTTTTGGCGCGTTCAACAACGGCGTAGTGCCCTGAATACGGCACGGGAAAAGCCGTGAACCTTGCGTTTCTCGCGCAGCGAGCATCACCTTATCGCAAAGAGCTGGGGCTTATCTGCCTTATCACTCTGCTGGGTTCGATGGCTACATTGCTGGTCCCATGGCTCGCCGGCAGACTGCTTGGCGGGCTGCTTGGCGAATTCGATATCAGCCTCACGCAAACGGTGGCGCTGCTGGTTGCGGCGCTGCTGGCCATGGCGGCGCTCAATATCGGGGTCTCGATCCTTTCGGAACTTGCATCCGGACGCATCCTGGCGGGGCTGCGCTTTGAGGCCTACGAACATGTCCAATCCATGCCCATCGAAGCGCATGAGCAGGCGGATCTTGGCGATTGGCTCGCGCTCGTCACCTATGAGATCAAGATCCTCAGCACGTTTCTGACCTCCACACTCGCCACATTGCCATCGAACCTTTTCACAGCTGTGGGAGCGATGGCGCTGTTGTTCATCCTCGATCCCACCATGGCTTTGATCGTTCCCATTCTGGTCCCGATATATGTCATCGTCTTCAAACTGACCGGTCGCCGGTTAAAGCGTCTCTCGCGGCTGGCGCGCAACGCGGAAGTGGACGTTTTCGCTCAGGCGGAAACCGATCTTGAAGTTCTGCCAGCAGTCAAGTCATTCGCTCAGGAAGACGCCTACCGGGCAAACTATGCGCAGAAACTCGAGGCCGCGCGGCTCCGGCAGCTCGCTCAGACCCGGGTGGCGGCGTTTGTGGGCCCAGTGACAAGCCTGTTCGCAGGGCTTTGCGCCATCGCGATCCTGATTGTCGGGACCACCGGGCTTTCGGGCGCGGAAGATCAAGGCCCAAGCGATCTTTTCGCCTTCCTGTTCTACGCCGCCCTCCTGACTATGCCAGCGGGCAATCTGGCCCGGCTTTATGGTGAATTCCAATGGGTAAGCGGCACCTTGTCAAAGCTGAGCGAAGTGCTCGCAACACCGCGCGAGGAAGGCTATGCGATGACCACGGGCAAAGGGCGTGCAAACGGCGCCATCGCCTTTGAAGACGTCCGCTTCTCCTATCCTGGCCGCAGCATGGTGCTCGACGGGGTGAGCCTCAGCGTCGAAGCTGGCGAGGTGGTGGCCCTTACAGGACCAAACGGCGTGGGCAAATCGACGCTCGTGCGGTTGCTCATGCGCTTTTATGAGCCGCTTGAAGGGCGCATAACCCTTGATGGCGAGGATGTGCGAAACCTCAACGTACAGCACCTGAGGCGACAGATCGGCTATGTTCCGCAGCGCGCTTTGCTGTTTAACGGTTCGGTCGCGGACAACATCTCGATGCGCGCTCCAGGAGCGACCAAAGCCGCGATCCGCGCTGCCGCAGACCTGAGCGGCGCTGCCGACTTCATCGATGACCTGCCACATGGACTTGATACCATTATCGGGGACAAGGGGATCCGGTTGTCAGGTGGCCAGGGGCAAAGAGTAGCGCTTGCCCGAGCGCTCTTCGCTGATCCACCCATCTACATTTTCGACGAGGCCACAAGCATGTACGACATCCCAAGCGAAGTCGCCTTCGTCGAAACCTGCATCAAGGCCTTAAAGGGTCGTACGATCATTCTGATTACGCACCGCCCGGCAACCCTGGCACTGGCTGATAGGGTTCTTGTCGCATCGTCACAGGGCTTTCAGCCGGTCGCCAAGGCGGATGTGGCGCTAATGAACGAGGAATTGCGGGGGAGTGCGGCCCCTGAACACGCGGAGGAGTGAGACCGCTCTGCGGACAAAGCCACCGTGTTAAAGCCCCCCTTTACCTTTTTGCCCTATCTGATCATTGATTTTAACGCTGCGCTGCATTACGGCATTTCGTGTAGTTTATTTCAGAAGGCTGAAACGATGTTCGCTAAAACGTCACGCTTGGTTTTGACCGCCGCTTTGACAAGCCTTGCCTTCGCGCCGATCGCAGCGAGCGCAAAGACCCGTGCTGCTGACAGCAGCGCCGTTTACACCGCTTCGGCACCGGGCAAAGGCCGCGAAGCCGAGGGCGAAAAGCTGGTGGCGCCCAGCATTCTCCTCGCGATCCTCGCCGCAGCGGCCGCAGCCGGTGTGATCGTGATCATCGACGATGGCGATGATGGCCAATCACCGGGTGCTAACTGAACCGGGCAATCGCCATATTTTAAGTGAAAATAGAAACGCTTGATCCGCGCAGGGTCAGGCGTTTTTTTGTGGTAACGCCGGATTGAAAAAGCTGAAGGCTTATTTGGGGAACAGCGGCCGTGTCATCGGTGACAAACGCTCTGGCGAAATCGATGCAACCTTCCAGAGCGAGACCGGACAAAGCTCCTCACAAAACCCCTTTGCGCGCCCCCCTCGATGGACCGTTCTGGGTCGTAGCCGTAATCCTTCTGGTCGCCCTGGCGCTTGGCGGAGGGGGCGTGCGGTACGGGTTCAACAATCTGGTCGTCCAGCTTGGCGCTCTTGGGGCTGTCGCCTTTTATCGTGACAGGTTTTTCCGGTTCTGGAGCGATGCCCCGCTCGCTTTGAAGGCACTGGTTGTGGCGAGCGCGGCTATCCCTGTTGTGCAGCTTGTTGCTCTTCCCGAAGCGATCTGGACATCCTTGCCAGGCCGCGCGCTCGCCGCCGACGCCCGCGCCCTTATCAATGCCTCGGGGTGGGCACCGGTCAGCCTCGACAGCGCACGTACGATCGTGGCGCTAAGCGGCCTGATTGTGCCTGTCACTGTCCTTGCAATGGGCTGGACGATTGGCCGCGAGCACCTGCCCTGGCTTGGTTGGGGCATCGTCGCATTCGGATTAATCAACCTTGTGCTGGGATCAGGCCAGGTCGTGAGTTCCGAAGAACTCACCTCTTACTATCCTGAAACGAGCATGCCGGGCGTGTTGTTCGGCACTTTTGCCAATCGCAATTCGACCGGGCTTTTTCTGGTCGCCGCGCTTTCTTTTGCCGCGCTTCTGCCCTTCCCTTACCAACACCCCTTGAAAAAAGCTGCTCGCACAGCCGTTTGTGCGCTTCTTTTTCTTTCGATCATTCTGACACAGTCGCGCACGGCGCTGGCACTCAGCGCGTTGCCGCTGATCCTGGCTGTGGTGAAGGCAGTTTTTGAGCCTCGGACCCGGCCATCTGACAACGCCGGCGGCGCGCGGCGATATGGATGGCTGGGTCTTGGGGCGATTGCAGCGATTGCCCTTGCGGGTGCGTTCCTCTCCTTCGCACCGGGCCGGATCAACGACACGCTTGAGCGGTTTGAATCGGATGCCAACCCACGCGCCTATATCTGGGAAGACGCGTTCTACGCCAGTGAGCGTTACTGGCCGGTCGGCGCTGGGATGGGCACCTTTGACGAGGTCTTTCAAGCCGACGAAGCGTTGGAGAACATGACGCAGCGTCGCGCCGGGCGGGCTCACAATGATTATATCGAGGTAGCGATTGAAGCAGGCTTTGCCGGCGTTGCAATTATTGCCGCCTGGTTGGCTCTGTGGGCCTGGCTTACGGTGCGGGCAAGGCAATCGCCTGACCGCTGGATTGCCTGGTCTGGCTCAGCGATCCTGCTCGCCATCGCGCTGCAATCGATCACCGACTACCCTTTGCGCAATCAATCGCTGTTGGCGGTCGGCGCTCTGGCGCTCCTGATCCTGACACGCTGCGGCTCGGCCCGTCAGCGAGAGGTGAGGGCTGCGCGATGATCGGACGAATGATCTGGATTTTGGCCGTCCTTGTGGTGGCCACTGTAACAGCAGGTGCGCAGCTGGATCGGCAGGCGCGTTACGTGCCCACCCTGACGCCGCTCATCCCCGAACCGTTCCGCGCGTTTTCGCAGCGCCACGCCGCCGCGCAGGCTCTACTCGACGACAAGCCGGAGCTGGCGCTGCTTGAAACGCGCAGGCTGGTCGCGCGACGCCCCATGCCAGCGTCCCATCTGCGCCTGCTCAGCATCGCCGAGTTCGAAGCGGGCAACGTCGAACAGGGCAGTTACGCGATCCAATTGGCGGCCCGGAGAGGATGGCGCGATGGCCCCGCACAGCGCTCCATGCTGCAGCTTGCTCTCGCCGCCGGAGACGAGGCCGAAGCCGCACGTCGCTTTGCAGCGCTGTTTGTCAAGCCGGACGAGGAACAGGCGGACCTCAATGCGCTCGCGCAGGAGGTGTTTGCGCCTGGTCAGGATAACGCGCGTGCGGTCTTTGCTCAGATCGTTGCAGAAGCCGATCGATGGCACAGCGTCTATCTGCGAAAGGCGCCTGCTGTCCTTTCCAGCGATGCCTTGATCGATATTACAAAGCGCGCCAGCCAGGCCGGAGCGGCTTTTGACTGTGCAGAGGCCCGGCGCACGGCTGAGCGATTGGGCAAACGCGACGACGCCGCTTCGCAGGCGTTCGCTGCGACAATTGTCGGCTGCTGACGATCGCATCGGCGCTCTACATCGCCTATCGGCCTGGCCAAAAGTGCGGGCACAGCTGATCAGAAGACCATGCTGGATGGCCGGACGGCGCCCTGTCCTTTTTGCACTCATCCCTTTGCAAGCGAACGGGCGGCGAATACGAGCCCGAAGCGCTCGATCCTGGTCATTGCATTATCAATGCATCTACGATATATCTCAGACGGGTCGTAGAAGAGGCTTCATGGACAGAAGTACAATCCTGATTACCGCCGCCATCACAATCATTATCACAGCGGTGATGACCGTCCTATCCGCCACTGGGGGCGGGTTTGCGTCCGGCGGTATCGGACAGCACAGCGGCACGATCCAACACAAGCTGACCGCCCCGATCCTGTTCCATCTTTTCACGGCGGGCGCAGCGGCCTTGCTTGGACCGTTCATTCTCTTTCGCCGCAAGGGCGACGTCGCTCACAAGCTGCTCGGTCGCGTCTGGGCTGCCTTGATGGTCGTGACGGCAATCTCAAGCGCCTTTATCTACACTCCGGGCGCAGGCATTGCGGGTACAGGCTACAGCTTCATCCATATCTTCACGATCTGGACGCTCATCAATGTCCCCTTGGGGATCTGGGCAGTGCGCACCAAACGCATCCGGATGCATCGCGGGATGATGAGCGGGCTTTACATCGGGCTGCTGATTGCAGGCGGCTTCACCTTCATTCCCGGTCGGCTGCTCGGGCAACTCGTTTTCGGGTGGTGAGCGCTTCGTACAACGCCTATGCTCCAGGTCAGATTAACAGCAAGGGAGTGCAGAAACGATGTGCGAAGAGGCAAAACTCAAGGAGTGGGCGCGTGAGGCGATGTCTCGGCGACAGTTTGCGGCGATAACGAGCGTCGCCGCCGTTGCAGCCTGCGCGCCCGATGCAGCCAGCAGCCAGCCCTCCGGTACCACAGGCTCGGCTGATCTGTCACAGGCCGATCTTACCGAAACAGGCGTCACTTTTGAGACCGCTGACGGGTTGATGGATGCCTTCTTTGTCCACCCATCCGAGGGAAAACACGCCGCTGTCGTTTTCTGGCCCGATATCGCCTCCCTGCGCGAGGCCAAGCGCAACATGGCCCGGCGCCTTGCCGCCGAAGGGTTCGCCGTGCTCGTGCTCAATCCCTATTACCGCGACGTCGCCGGTGAGCAATTTGCTGACTTCGCCGACTTCATCCAGAATGAGGGCTTCGCCAAGGTCCGCCCTTGGCGCGCAAAACTTGACGCCGATTCCATCGGCCGCGACGCGCGCAGCGCGGTTGCCTGGCTCGACGAGCAATCCAGCGTCGACACCGCCAAAGGCGTCGGCACGCAGGGCTACTGCATGGGCGGTCCCTTCACCGTCTGGAGCGCCGCAGCCGTGCCGGAACGGATCAAGGCAGCGGCGAGCTTTCACGGCGGGGGCCTGGTGCGTGAAGACTATGAAAAGAGCCCGCACAAGGTGCTGAGCGATGCCTCAGCTGCGTTCCTGATCGCAGTCGCGAAGAACGATGATGCGAAGGCTCCAGAAGAGAAGACCATATTCGCCAATGCGGCAGAGGAAGCGGGTCGCACCGCCACCGTCGAAGTCTATGCGGGCGATCATGGCTGGACGGTGCCGGACAGCCCGGTCTACGCAGAGCCGGCGGCTGAAAAAGCGTATGCTGATCTTCTCGTGCTCTATTCGAGCGCGCTTGCCTGAACCTTGCGTCCGCGCGCCTGCTCAGCGATCGGAAGGTGCTGACTGCTCAGCGCCTGTTCCGGTCGCCTCAGGCGGCAGGGCGCGCGCCTCGCGCTCCTTGTTTCGCTGCGTGCTGAGCCCGAAACGGCCAAAGCGGCGGAAGCGGGTCATCCATTTGTCAAGGAACAGGCCAAGCGGCTTGGGCTCGATCGCGAGATCGGCAAATGTACGATGCTCGCCCGAAACCGTGCTGCCTGGTTTCAGGAGGGTCCATTGGTCCTTGCTCATCGGTGTCAGCGGCAAGGAGGCGAACAGGGAAGAAACTGCGTTGGGCATAGCGAGAAAGCGGCGTTTGCGCCCCTGAGCCTGGGCAATCCGCTGATTGATTTCCATCATGCTCAGCTGCTCGGGCCCGCCGAGCTCATAGATATGCCCGCCATGCTGCGCTGGATCTTCGAGCGCAACGGCGACCGCCTCAGCCACATCATCGGCATAGACCAATTGCAACTTGGCGTCGGGGCCGAACACCGGGAGCACAGGTGCCAATTCGATCATCTGCCCGAACATGTTGAGGAAGTTGTCGTCCTTGCCAAAGACAATCGAAGGACGCAGAACGCTGGCACCAGGGAAGGCCTCAAGCACATTTGTCTCGCCAAGAGCTTTCCCGCGCGCATAGGCTGCGCTTGACGTCGCATCCGCTCCGATCGCGCTGACATGGACGAAACCGGTGACTCCATTCGCCTTGGCGAGCCGGGCCATCGCGCCCGGAGCCTCGCCCATCAGTTTTTCCAGATCGCCAGCGAATGCGCCCACCAGATTGACCACATAATCGGCTCCTTGGAGCGCCGCAGCCACGCTTTCCTCCTCCATGATGTCACACCGCGCAAATTGCAATTGTCCCAGATTGGCGAGGGGCTTGAGCGAATGGCTGCGCTCAGGATTGCGGCTGGCGATGCGCAAACGCGCGCCGCGGCTGAGCAGGCTTTGCGCGACATAATTGCCAAGGTATCCGCTGCCACCGAAAACGGTGACGAGACGATCGGCGAGCGGAGAGGTGGTGGTCATGATGGCGTGTCCCTTGCGCGTCATGGTTGAGAGGATTGCGCGGCGCAATGGAATAACGCGGCGCGGCGAGCAAGCGTTCCTGTGGTGACTGTGCCTTTTCCTGCGAACAGGGCCGCTCACTGTGCACCCTAAAGGCGCAAATCGTCGTCAGAAGCGTTGACAGCCCCCTGTCCCACTCGCTAAGGGCGCGCGCCTATCGAACGCTTGCTCCGTGCAAGATCTAGCTTGTGTGCCCAGATGGCGGAATTGGTAGACGCACCGTCTTCAGGTGGCGGCGCTCGCAAGGGCGTGGAGGTTCGAGTCCTCTTCTGGGCACCATTTCTCCTATTCACAAGGTTCCAAATCATTGCAAAAATGGCGGATTTCTGCCATTTATCACCTCTCCAGCGTTAAGAGGGGTTTTGCTTTGTTCCGCTTTGTTCAGACATACGTGGGGGCCTCAAGTTGGGGCCCCACCCCAAAGGCCCCCACCTCGAAGACCGGTGAGGCCCCCAGATGAGCCTCAACGTACAGGAAATAAAAGGTTTTCGAGCGGCGGATAAGTCATACAAGGAGTACGACTCGCGGGGGCTTCTGCTGCTTGTGAAGCCCAATGGCTCGAAGCTCTGGTACTTCAAATATCGCTTTGGCGGCAGAGAGAAGAAACTGCCCATCGGGGCGTTTCCAGATGTCGGCCTGTCAGAAGCCCGCCAGATACGCGACCGGGCGCGCCTGCAAGTCTCTGATGGCGTTGATCCGATGCTGGAGCGCAAGCGCAAGAAATCCAGAATCAAGGTGGGCGCGGAGAATACCTTCGAGATTATCGCCAACAAGTACATCGACGAAAAGATGGTGCCGGAAGGCCGCGCGGAGGCCACGCTTCGCAAAGCGCGCTGGTTCCTTGAATTGCTCAAACCTGCGATCGGCAACATACCGCTCAACGACATTGATCCGCAGATGATGCTCGCTGCCCTCAAAAAGATCGAAGGCAAAGGCAATCTTGAGACCGCCAAAAAATGTCGATCATTTGCAAGTCGGGTGTTTCGTTACGGCGCTGCCCTGGGGCAGTGTCAGAACGATCCCACCGCCATACTCCGAGGCGCTTTGGTGACACCCAAAGCCAAGCACTACGCGGCAATTCTTGAACCAGAGAAGCTTGGCGAACTGCTCCGGGCCATTGATGACTTCGAGTGCTACCCCGTGACCAAATTCGCTTTGAAGATCGCGCCACACATTTTCGTGCGACCCGGCGAACTCCGTCACGGGGAATGGGAGGAGATCGATTGGGATAAGGCTACCTGGACAATCCCCGAGGGCAAGATGAAAGCGCGACGCACTCACGTCGTGCCGCTTTCCCGGCAGGTCCTGCAGCTGTTTCGCGAACTGAAACCAATCTCGGGCGGAAAAGGGTTCATTTTTCCCGCCTTCCATACGCGCCAGCGCCCCATGAGCGAAAATACGGTCAACGCAGCCTTCCGCCGCATGGGTTTCACCAAAGATGAGGTGACAGCCCATGGCCTGCGCTCAACCGCGTCGACGATGCTCAACGAGAGCGGGCTCTGGCATCCAGACGCAATAGAACGGGCGCTTGCCCACGGTGACAGCAACGCAATTCGAGGCGTCTATAATCGCGGAAACTATTGGGACGAACGCGTGAAGATGGCCCAATGGTGGAGCGACTATCTAAGTGACCTCAAGAGAAAGCGGTAAGCCGGTGGGAACGAGCATTCGCTCTCCTGCCCACGCAAACGATCTTGCCAATGTGTATCGAATTTGATACAGCCCTATGATGAAGCCAGCGGAAGCGAAGCCGATCCAGTTCCTGGGCGACAGTCGCGAGGTGCTGCGAAGCTTTCCCGACGATGCCCGCTATAATGCGGGCGTGGAATTGAGGGCGGTGCAGACAGGCCTTGAACCTGCGGACTGGAAGCCGATGAAGACGGTCGGTGCGGGTGTGAGGGAGATACGGATCAGGGAGGCCTCGGGCGCGTTCCGGGTGATTTACCTAGCGACGCTGGCTGACCGGGTGCTGGTGCTGCATGCGTTTCAGAAGAAGACGCAGGCAACCCCGAAGAAGGACATCGATCTGGCCGCGCGGCGGCTTAAGAACTGGAAGGCTGAACTATGAGCACGGAAACGGAAGACATTTTCGACAGCGTGTTCGACGCGCTGGCCGACACGTCGGAACAGGCCGCAAACCTGACGGCGCGCGCGGACCTTATTCTCGCGATCCGCGAGCGCGTGCGGTCGTGGGACATACCGCAAGAACAGGCTGCCAAGCGGCTCGGGTTGACGCGGCCAAGGACGAACGACCTGCTTCGCGGAAAGCTCGACAAGTTCTCACTCGATGCGCTGGTCAACATCGCCACGGCGTCAGGTTTCAAGCTGCATATCCAGCTCGAGGAAGCGGCCTGATCCAATTCGCCAACCGCTTACAGCGGCCCGCCTGCAGACGGGCCGCAATTTCACCAAAGCACTCAGAACAGGTCCAGCTGATCGCGCATCGGATCCCAGAAGCCGATATCCAGCGCCTTCTGGTTCCGGCGCGGCAGCATCGGCATGTCGGCGCGGCACTGCAGTTTCTCTCCTAAAGTGACCGGGCGCACTCCCGGTATGGTGATCTGGTCCGGGTCGGGTCCAGCAATGCAAATGGGAGGTTTACGCTTGGCCATTCTCAGTCTCCCTCAGTATTCGCTGGCAAGCATGATGGTGAGCACCCGCTGGGCAATCGCAGGATTGGCCGGGTCCTCGCTGCCGAACCGCACATCGCGGTCAGAGGCGTCGATCTTCCAGAACACGGTTTCGACAGGTCGTGCCGGGCGCGCCGTCGTCCAGCGACCATCGCTGTCCTGATAGATCGCCCCGAAATCGCGCTCACCGTAAGGATCGTTGTCCGGCGTGAAGGCGTCGAAGGTCTCGACCAGTTCGCGCACACGCGACTGATCCGCTTCGGGCAAGGCCCGGAACCCCTCGGTTGCCACGGCGACACAGGCGAGCCCCATCGCCTGCCGCGCCCGATCATTGAGCCGGGCAATCCGCTCGCTGCGGGAAAAGGTGTCAGCACTCATTGCGCCGCCCTCCCGCCACGTTCGCAAACTTTCACCAGCTCGCCGAAATCCTCATTCTCGCCCAGCTCCTCGGCCAGACGACTCACCGTCCCGAACGTCAGGCCATTCTCGTTCGCCAGCATCTGCAACCAGTCCTCGCGGCACTCGGCACCGCAAGCGCGGTAGTTCAAGATCAGGTCACTCATTTTCTGCTCTCCTTCGGCTGAAAGCCGCATCCGACACGCGGC
>JBCBKF010000056.1:0-11123 GCA_038522255.1 Pseudomonadota bacterium | reverse complement strand
CCTCATGCAACTTGCATGAGGGAAGCGGCCGCGGTGTCGCTTTATATCGGTGAAGACGCGATAGCGCCCGTCCTCGCGAACAGTCTGCAGTTCGTCCGCGAAAAACCCTTCATAATCCATTTCTGTTCCCCCTCCAGGGCGCTTGCTCGGCATGTCAGTCATTTAAGTCAACCATATTCGATTTGTTCGCGGCGGCCTGAGAGGGCCGACGAAACGCCCATCCCCACAGCATGCCGTCGCGAAACGGGAGCGCAAGGAATAGATGTTCTAACCCGCCAAGCAGGCACAAAGTCGTCAAAAGGCTCGCGCCCACCATTTCCGCGCTCCCCAGGGGCGCTGACAGGGCGAGCGAGCCAAACCACGCCGCGACCCAGAAAATTGCCGCGATCGACCCTGAAAGCAGCAGAGTCATGCGGTTGCGGCCAAAATAGGTCTTGAGATAGTCCAGATGCGGCGGGAGCATTTCCGCGGTTGAGTTGGGCACGCCGATAAACATGTTGATCTTGGCTGAAAGCCTGAGCCCAAACAGCAGCACGAACACTGTCGCGCCGATCTGGTTTGGCGTGTTCCAGGACAGCGAGATCAGCACCAGGGCAGTCAGCGCAAGAATAACCTCGTGATGGATCACTGTCGCGCTCGCCTCTGCAAAGCGCTCGATCCCGCGCACACCTGGCGAGGCCGCTTCGCGCCGTGGCCCCGTGGCGGCGCCGGTGAGAAAGCCGATCTCGTGCCAGCCCCACACCAGAAGCGCGCCGACAAAAGCCGCGTAAACCGCCAGAACCGACACACTTTGCGCAGCGGAAAGGATCACCAGAAGGCCGGCGATCCCGGCGATCCCGCCGATCATCAGGCTTTTGGGAAAGGTTGCCCGATCGCGATTATCCGCCCACGCGACAAGGCCCGTGGCCACGAACCAGATCGCAATCGTCACAATGAACGGGACAATATGACCATCCCAGCTCACCATGTAGGTTGAAGCCGGATTGTTGCAGGCAGCGTGTTTTGTTTCGTGCGATGAAAATACATCCGTGCAAACGCCCAGCCTGCACCGATCATTCCGCCTGCACGCTTGGCCAAACCGCCAAGGCCACCCTGTTCCTTGCCATCTTCGATACGTTTAGCCGCCAGGCGCAGCTTTTCCATCCGATAGCGGAAGGCGGGATCATCGATATCCAGTTCGACCGGATAGACCTGGCGCGCGATCTGATTGCAGATACGGAACACCTCGTAATCATATTCGGTTGGGTCAACGCCAAGGGCGGCATGAAAGACCGGCCGATCGTGGTCGCGCACATACATGGTCGCATAGACCGACAGGAGAAAAAATCGGATCCACAGCTTGTTGCGGCCCTCAAGCAATTTGGGGTCAGCGCGCATCAGCATTGCAAACGCCTCTCCGTGGCGGAACTCATCGTTGCACCATTCCTCGAACCAGTCGAAGATCGGGTGAAACTTGTTATCCGGGTTGCGCGCCAGGTGACGGAAAATCGTGATGTAGCGCGCGTAACCGATCTTCTCTGAGAGATAGACGGCGTAGAAGATGAATTTCGGCTTGAAGAAAGTGTATTTCTTGGTGCGGGTCAGATAGCCCAGATCTACGCCGATCCCGGCATCCTTCAGGCTTTCATTGATGAAGCCCGCATGCCGGCTTTCATCGCGTGCGAGCAGTTTGAAAAGCTGCTTTACATCCGGGTTCTTCGTGCGCTTGGCAATTTCGGCGTAGAGCACGCAGCCGGAAAACTCCGATGTCATGGAGCTTACCAGGAAATCGGTAAACTCCTTGCGCAAGGCCGGGTCCATCCCTTCGATGACGCCCTTGAAACGTTCATCCTGCTTGAAGTGCTTTTTGTTGGGGTCGCCGATCATCTCTTCGATCAGCGCGTCCCATTCCTCGCGCACCAGCGAGACATCAATCGCATCGAGCGCGTCAAAATCGGTGGTGTAAAAGCGCGGCGTCAGCATGGTGTCCTGCGTCGCCAGTTCCATCGCCTCTTCGCTGGTCATCGGCTTGTATGCGTTCATTTGATCCTCCCGGCGTTGAAGCTGACTTCGTAGAGTTCAGCAAAGTCGAAATAGGCCGCAGCTTTCACAAGCGCGCGTTTGAACGGCCCCGCGCGCGTAACGGTTGCGGTGCGTGTGAACACCTCTCGGCTGCCGAACGGGATCGAGATGGGATCGCCGTGAACGCGCACCTTGTCGCCCGGCTCCATTACGATTTCATCGGGCAGATCGACATGGGCGTGGAAATGTTCCGGGCTCTGTTCCACCGTGATTGTGCAAGGGGTCTCAAACACCCGTGCGGTTTCAACCGACGGCCCCGGATCCCTCTGGGCTATCGCGTGATTCATTATTTGCGTCCTTTGGCAAGAATGTCCTGGTAGATTTCATGGGTCTTTGATCCAAACGAGGCGAGTTCAACGGCGCGTCCGGTCTGCGTGTCGCGCAGCGTCATCGAACCGTTGTCCCATTGGATCAGTTCAAAAGGAACAGCCGGCCCCAGCTTATGAAGTCGGCGATTGGAAACCATCGCGCGGGCCGTGGCGCGCACAAAGCCGCCTTCGCCTTGTGGGAAGCGCGCCAGTTCCTGTCCGCTCAGGGCGTCGGAAACCACCACGCTGCCATCGGCTGCATCGCTGAACTGGATGCTGCGCGTGTCCGTTGACATGACGCCGCGTTCCGCGCGGACCTGATCGGGCACAGCTTGGCGTTCAAAGATGCCGACACTGGTCGAAATCGCGAGCGCAAGGCTGCTGGCAATAACAAGGCCCATTGCCATCAGCGGCACTGTGTGGACGCGAAAGTCGTCATCATCATATGTGCGCACAATCATGCGGCGGCTCCTTCAAGCGCTGGATTAGTGGATCCTGCATCCTGTCCTTTGACAGAAGTCAAATTCTGTTCGACGGGATGGTAGTGCGCGCAAGCTTCGGCCAGCAGCTTGGCAAAGCCCTGCGCATCGGGAATCGCGCGCAGCATCGGTTGAGGCCGGGCGAAACGCCATGGGCGCGCATGGGGCCACAGCAGGAGGTAGCCGAGCAAACGCTCTCCGCCCAGCTCAACCGCGACATCGCCGTGCTCGCGCCCGTGCATGTTCAGGCTGGCAGCTTCGATATGCTTGAGCGGGATGTTGATCCGCGTTTCAACCGCCATTCCGATCCGCAAGATCAGACGCGCATCAGTCAGAATGTAAAGGGTGGTGCGCGCGCTGCGCCACGCGATCAGCTGGATTACAATCCCGCCGAACAGGCCCGCTCCTGCAAGAAACACAGCGCTGTCGGTATTGCCAAAGGCGATGGCAAGCAGGACCATCGCAGCCATGTACACCGCATAGCTTCCCAGGTGGAACGCGGTGCGGGTGAGGACCGGCACAGACGGCCGGCCCTTCCACAAGACGCGCTCGTTTAGCGCTGGCGTTCCCATCGGATCGCCGTGGGCACTGGGCCCGTCCGCTTCGCTGATGGCCGGATGATCCCTTTTGTCGATCATAGGAGGGGCTCCGAACGCTCTGGCGTCGCGTACATGTGGCCGCCGCCATAATAGGCCATGATCTTGTCCTCTTCGAGACGGGTGATCTGGCCGGGTGAGGCAAGGCGCGGAACTCCCGCGAAGTGATCCTTGGTGATCGCATCGATCTGGACCAGTTCAGGCTTGGCCGGCAGGAGGCCGCTCAAGATACCCTTGGTCTGGACCACCGCCACAAAGATCGGCGCCAGCACCTTGTCACCGGAATTGGTTTCGATCTCGAGATAGCGGATGATATGCTCAGACTGGTCAACCCAGATATCGCTCACCTTGCCAACCAGTTCGACATTGCAGTCATAGACCGGCCAGCCAACGATGTCGGGATCGTTCGGCGCGACCTCGATCTCGTGGGAATCGCCCAGCGGCACGATGCGCGGACGACCGTCAAAAGTGAGATCCGGATAATCCTCGCGATGGGCCCATGCGGCAGGGCCAAGGCCATCCTTCATGGGATCACCGGTTGGAACATAGGGCGCGCCGCCGCCGTTGAAGGCGAACTGCGCGGGAATGTCGACGGGCTCACGCGGTTCGTCTTCGGGAACGTATGTGCCCCGACCGTGCGGCAGCTTGAACACCTTCTTATCGGCCGAAACCAGGGGCGGGCTTTCGAGCGCGCCGGTGATTTCATGCTCAAGCGGATATCCTTCGCGGCGGCTTTCACGGTTGAGGTAAATCACCAGGCCGATGAAGAAAAAGAAGAACAGGAAAAAGGTAAGCTCGGCGACGTCAAATTTGCCGGCGATGTAGGTGGCATTCAAAGCCAGAATGCCGATCGTGTCTGGAAGTGTCATTTCGTCGTCCTCCGGTGGATCTGTGCGGCTGTCCTTCGGCTTATCCCGTGGCGTGGGGCGGTCGCGGTCATGTCGGGAATTCACGCAGGCCGAATGATCGGTCAGCGCCCTCCTTCAAAGCGGTGGTGGTTCTGCGATGGCGACCGACAAGCGGCCCAATCGCGGCGAGGCCTGCAAGAAGCAGCAGGATTTCAATAAGGTAGACGCTGGTATAGCCTGTTGCGCGCGTCGCTATTGCGCCGCCGGGATCGCTGACCATGGCGACGGCGGCAATCACGTCGCGCAGCGCTCCGCCCAGCGCGATCCCCGCGCCCGCGCAAGTCGCCTGCACCGCGCCCCAGGCTCCCAGAGCAAGGCCAGCGGTGGTGTTCTTTGCAAGGTTCATCGCTTCTATCAGGGTGCCGACCGAAAACAGCCCCAGGCCAAGGCCAATCGCAAACGCGCCCAGGAACAGCATCAAAGGCGAGCCGAAAGGCGCGGCGAAAATGACCATCAGGAATGCGGTCAACCCGGTCACGAGCCCCGCGCCCGCTATGCGAAGCGGATCCTGTCCACGCCCCAGTGAGCGGCCCGAGAGCATGAAGCCAGCGAGTGCTCCCAGCGCCCAGGCGCCGGTAAGGCCGGTGGTCGCGCCAACGCTGAGGCCCAGAACTTCGCCGCCATAAGGCTCAAGCAGCGCATCCTGCATCGCAAAGCCCGCCGAACCGATGCCGATCCCGGTTAGCAGGCGCGCATTGTATCCGTTGCTGACAAATGTCTTCCACAATTCGCCAAAAGTCGGCGTGTCGGGATCGGTGCGCATGCGTTCCTTGTCGCGCGCCTCCTGCTTCCACAACGCCACCAGGTTGAGCGCAATGGTGATCACCGCGGCACCCTGGATGACCTGAACCAGCCGCGTGTTCGAAAAGTCGATCAGCAATCCGCCCATGACAAAGGCGGCAAACATCATGCCCACAAGCAGCATCACGTAAAGCAGGGCCACGGCGCGCGGGCGCTTGTCTTCGGGCGCCAGATCCGTTGCCAGCGCAAGGCCTGCCGTCTGGGTTACGTGGATGCCGATGCCGGTCAAAAGGAAAGTGCACGCGGCGGTGATCGTGGCAAGCGTAAAGCCCGCCTCGTTGCCGAACAGGATCAGCGCAAACGGCATGATTGCAAGGCCGGCAAACTGCATCATTGTGCCAAACCAGATATAGGGTACGCGCCGCCAGCCCAGCGCAGAGCGGTGCGTGTCCGATTTGTGGCCGATCAGCGCGCGAAAGGGCGCCACAACCAGCGGGATCGCGATCAGCAGCGCCACCAGAAAGGTCGGCACGCCAAGCTCAACGATCATCACCCGGTTCAGCGTGCCATTCAAGAGCACCGTCGCCATGCCCACGCTCACCTGAAACAGCGACAGGCGGAGCAGGCGCGCAAGCGGCAAATCCGCGCTCGCCGCATCAGCGAAAGGCAGCCAGCCTGCAAGCACCTGTCCCAAAGTGGGGGCGCTGTTGCGGGCATCGGGGCCCGAAGGAGGCGGAACCTGTGCGCTCATTCGCTTCTCACAAGCTCCATCGCCTGGCTGGTGTAGAACCCGCTCGAAATCCGCTCGGTCCGTGTTGCGCGCCATCCCGGGATCGCTTTTTGAATGCGGCCGACCAACTCGCTCTCGGAGATCGGGACGATGGCGGGCGAGCGGTCGCTCTTGGGAAAAACCTTGCCCACCTTATGCATCGCGCCCAACATCCGCGTGTAGGGCGCGAAGGTGAAGAGGATCGAACGATCGGTGCGGGTTGACAGCGCGGTCAGCGCGTCGACAAGGTCGCCGAGTTCATAGTGAATGAGCGAATCCATCGCTACCACATGCGCGAAACGGCCCAGCGCCGGATTGAGCATATCGCCCGACTTCCAGAAAATCCGCCCGTGCCCAGTGAAAGAGGGCGCACGCTCTCGCGCAACGTCAACCAGCGAGCCCGCGACATCGATCGCAGTAACCTCAGCGCCCCGGCAGGCCGCCGCAATGGTCAGCGCTCCGGTTCCGCAGCCCGCATCGAGCACTTTCGTGCGGCGCAGATCAATGGGCAGCCAATCAAGCAGAACGCCGCGCATTGCCTCGCGCCCAGCGCGCACCGTGGCGCGGATGCCGCTGACTTTCGTGTCCGAGGTGAGGTCAATCCATGCCTGACGGGCGGTGCTGTCGAAATAGGTTGCGAGTTTATCGCGCCGATCTGCGTAGCCATTGGATGGCACGGCTGGTTGGCGGCGAGTAAAGGCCTCGCGTTCGAGGGTCTGATGCGCGCGCGTAGCCATCACTCAAACCCCAGAAAATCAAAAATGTCGCGGTCTTTCATCGGCTGCGCAGTGCTGGGTTCGACCCCGGCCCAGAGCATCGCGGCGAGGCGCAGATATTCGTCCTGAGCGTCCTGAACCTCGGGACTGTCGGGCATTTCGAATAGAGTGCATTTTTTGAGGCGTGAGCGGCGAATCGCGTCGACATCGCGGAAATGCGCCAGCCTCTGCATCCCGATCTGGTCGCAGAAACGATCAATTTCGTCGGTCTCGCGGCTGCGATTTGCGATAACCCCGGCCAGTCGCACGTCGTAATTCTTCGATTTCGCGCCAATCGCTGCAACGATCCGGTTCATCGCAAAAATGCTGTCGAAATCGTTCGCGGCGACGACCACCGCGCGCTCGGCGTGCTGCAAAGGCGCGGCAAAACCGCCGCACACAACATCGCCCAGAACGTCAAAGATCACGACATCAGTGTCTTCGAGCAAATGGTGCTGTTTCAGAAGCTTAACCGTCTGACCAACGACATACCCGCCGCAGCCCGTGCCCGCAGGCGGCCCGCCCGCCTCCACGCACATGACCCCGTTATAGCCTTCGAACATGTAATCGTCCGGTCGCAGTTCTTCGCTGTGAAATTCAACCGTTTCCAACACGTCGATAACAGTCGGCATGAGCTTTTTCGTCAGCGTGAACGTGCTGTCATGCTTGGGATCGCAACCGATCTGAAGCACCCGGTGGCCCAGTTTCGAAAACGCAGCGGAAAGGTTGGAGGACGTGGTCGATTTGCCAATTCCCCCCTTGCCATAAACGGCAAAGACCTTCGCGCCCTTGATCTGATCGCGCGGGTCCAACTGGACTTGCACGGATCCCTCGCCGTCGGTGCGGGTAAATGCTGTGTTTCGGTCAATCAGGTTCATGGTTTAGCGATCCCTCTTTCATTCGCCCGCGAACACGCCTTCGAGGCGATCTTCGAGCTCGTCGCTCGCATCGCGCAAGGCGGCGAGCGTTTCTTCATCAGGTTCCCAGAGCTGGCGGTCGCACGCCTCCAGGAGGCGGTTTGCGACACGCGCTGAGCTCTTGGGATTAAGCTCAGCGAGGCGGCGGCGCATTTCATCGTCGAGCACGAAAGTCTCAGAGATTTTCTGATAGACCCACGGTTTCACCTGACCGGTCGTGGCTGACCAGCCCAGTGTGCTTGTGACATGGCCTTCGATTGTGCGCACGCCTTCATAGCCGTGGTCGAGCAGCCCCTCGTACCACTTGGGATTGAGCGTGCGGGTGCGCGCTTCAAGGTCGATCTGTTCGCTAAGCGAGCGCACCTTGGTTTTGCCGCGCGTCGCATCGAGAATGTAGACCGGTGCCTCTTTGCCCTTGGCCTTGGCGACGGAGCGCGACACTCCGCCCAGCCCGTCGACATATTGATCAACGTCGTTGATGCCGAGCTCTACGCTTTCAAGGTTCTGATAGGTAAAGTCGACCGTGCCTAGCGCGCTGTGCAACAGCTCACGCTGGCGCATTGGCGTGCCCTTGACCCCATAGGCAAAGCCCTTGTTGATCTCGAAGGCATCGGCCAGTTCATCGGGGTCTGCCCAGGCGCCGCCTTCGATCATCTGATTGACATTCGCGCCGTAGGCTCCTTCGGCGTTGGAGAAGACCCGCAGGGCCGCGGTTTCCAGGTCGCAATCGTGCGTCTTGGCGTGGCTGAGGCTGTGCTTGCGCACGAAGTTGCGCTCCAGCGGCTCATCCGCACTCGCGGCGAGCAAAGCGGCTTCGGCCAGCATGCGCGTCTGCATCGGCAGAAGATCGCGGAAAATGCCCGAAAGCGTCATCACCACGTCCACACGCGGGCGGCCCAGCTCTTCGAGCGCAATCAGTTCCGCCCCGGCCAGGCGGCCATAGGAATCGCGCCGGGGTCTTGCGCCCATCAGCGTCATCGCCTGAGCGATCTGCACGCCTTCCGATTTCATGTTGTCCGTGCCCCACAGCACCATGGCGATGCTTTCAGGGAAGGCCTTGTCCTGTTCCAGGTGCTGCATCAGCAGCCGCTCGGCCTGTTCAGCGCCCAGCTTGCAGGCATAGGCGGAGGGCAGCAAAAACGGATCAAAGCCGTGAATGTTGCGACCCGTGGGCAGCACGTCCGGATTGGCAACCACATCGCCGCCCGGCGCCGGCGCGACATAGGCGCCGTCCAGCGCGTGGATCAGCGCCCCCAGCTCATCGCTCGCATCCAGTCTTGCGCCCAGTGCGGCGCGATCAGGCGCGCAGTCAGGGCCGTTCAATTCCTCGCCAGCCGCCATCATCGCATCAAGCATGTCCTCGCGCGCGCGGTCCTCGGGGTTGCGACCAAAGACGTGAAGGCCGTGCGGGATCAGCGTCTCTTCCAGCTCGTAAAGCCGCTGCGCCAAGCCTTCGATATCGTCGCATTCAAGATCAATCGCCTCGCACTGGTCTGCGATCAAGACGGTCAAATCGGCACGCTCTGCATCATCATCGCTGGTGCGCCAGCGCTCAACGGTTGCCTTCAGGTCGGCGAGACCCTTGTAAAGGCCCGCCTGCGCCAGCGCCGGGGTGAGGTAGCTTATCAAGGTTGCGCCCGCGCGCCGTTTTGCCAGCATCCCTTCAGAAGGATTGTTGGCGGCGTAGAGATAGTAATTGGGCAGGTCGCCGATCAGCCGATCAGGCCAGCAATCGCCGGTCATGCCGGTCTGTTTGCCGGGCATGAACTCAAGCGCGCCGTGCGTGCCGAAATGCAGGACCGAGTGCGCTCCGAAATCCTCACGGAGATATCGGTAAAAGGCGCTGAAGGCGTGGGTGGGTGCGAAATTTCCTTCGAACAACAGGCGCATCGGATCGCCTTCATAGCCAAAGGCGGGCTGGACCCCGACAAATACGTTTCCGAAATGCGCGCCCAGCACGTGGATATGGCCGCCGTCCGATTGCTGTTTTCCGGGAGCAGGGCCCCAGGCAGCCTCGATCTCGGCAAGGTGCGTCTCACGCGTGACATGCTCATCGGCTGGCACGCGGTGGGCGACATTGGCCTCGGCCCCGTATTGCGCGCTATTGCCTTCAAGCAGCGCGGCGCGCATCGCGTCCAGGGTGGGCGGAACCTCAACGTCATACCCTTCTGCCGCCAGCCTTTGCAGCGTGGCGTAGAGCGATTCGTGGACTGCCATGAACGCCGCCGTGCCGGTGGCGCCGGCATTGGGCGGGAAGTTGAACAGCACAATCGCGAGCTTGCGGCTGGCACGTTCAGACCGGCGCAACGCGATCAGCTTGGCAACCCGTCCGGCCAAAGCCTCAGCGCGCTCTGAGCAACTCTGCATTGCGCGCAGCCCCTTGTCCGAGGATCGCTCGCAGTGGCGTTCGCAACCTTTGCATGCCGCGCTGCCAGCGCTGGTGCGCCCACCAAAGACGCTCGGCACGCTTGAACCATCGAGTTCGGGCAGCGCTACCATCATGGTCGATTCCAACGGCAGCAGACCCTGATCGCGCTCGCGCCATTCCTCGATTGTCTGAAATTCGAGCGCGTGGGCTGCGACATAGGGCACATCAAGATTTTTGAGCACCGTGCTGGCCGCATCGGAATCGTTGTAAGCAGGCCCGCCAACGAGCGAGAAACCGGTAAGGTTCACCACCGCATCGATCACCGGCGCGCCGTTTTCATCGACGAAGAATTTCTCGATCGCCGGGCGCGCGTCCAGCCCGCTCGCAAAGACCGGAACCACTCTAAGCCCTGCCGCCTCAAATGCGGCAATCGCACCATCATAATGCGCCGCGTCATTGCCCAGCAGATAAGAGCGCAGCAGCACGAGGCCGACCGTCCCGTTGCGGCCCGGCGCGTCTTTACCCCGGTAGCGCGGCAGCACCCGCAGGCTTTCGGAAATCTTTTGCGGATTAGCCGGATGATAGACGCCGACTTCTGGGTATTCGCGCGGCGGATCGGCTTTGACCAGACCCTTGCGACCAGCGCGCTCGCCGGCTGAGTAGCGATCAATCAGCGCTCGCACCATCGCGGTCACATTTTCATCCGATCCTGCGAGCCAATATTGCATCGTCAGGAAATAGGCGCGCACATCCTGGGCAGTGCCGGGGATAAAGCGCAGTATCTTTGGCAGACGCCGCAGCATCTTCATCTGGCCGGCCCCCGAACTGGCCGAGCCCTGCTTGCCGTCCTTGCCCGTCTTGCCGCGCAGTTTCTTGAGCAGGGCGAGGGGACCTTTGGCCGGCGCGTCCATGCGGTAATTGCCCATCCGCGTCAGCTTCACGACTTCGCCCGCAGACATGAGGCACACCATCGCATCGCAATGCTCGCGCCGCGCTTCGAGTGTGGGCATGATGCAGCGCACGTGATCATCCACGAACAGCATCGTCGCGATCACGATATCGGCGTTTTCAATCGCTGCTTTCGCCTCTGCAAGAGCCGCGTCCTCGGCTCCCCATTCGGATGCGGCGTGGAGCGAGACGCTGATGTTCTCTTGGCTGAGCAAAGCGTCTGCTCGTTCGATCGCGCCCTTGAGATGATTGTCGAGCGTGATGATCGCTACG
>JBCBKF010000055.1:0-11367 GCA_038522255.1 Pseudomonadota bacterium | reverse complement strand
GCGCCAGTTCCGCCAGCGGTGGTTCCACGCCCTGATCGAGCAGATGCGAGAATTCCTCTTCGACCTGGCGCGTGTATTCCTCCTTGCCCAGCTCGTGGACGAGGATTTTGATGCGCGCCTTGTACTTGTTGTCGCGCCGGCCATAGCGGTTGTAGACGCGCAGACACGCCTCGGCGTAGGTGATCAGCTGATCGAGCGGCACAAAGTCGCGGATCATCGGGGCCACCATAGGCGTTCGCCCCATGCCGCCGCCGACGAAGAAGCGCGCACCGATTGCACCGTCCTGCTCAACGATCTGAACGCCGATATCGTGCAGGCGCATCGCGGCACGGTCACGCTCAGAGGCGATCACGCAGATCTTGAATTTGCGGGGCAGGTAGGTGAATTCGGGGTGGAAGCTTGACCACTGGCGCATCAGCTCGGCATAGGGGCGCGGGTCGATCAGTTCATCATGGCTGGCACCGGCGAAGTGATCGGAGCTGATGTTGCGGATGCAGTTCCCGCTGGTCTGGATCGCGTGCATCTCGACCTTGGCGAGGTCCGCAAGGATGTCCGCTGCGTCTTCCAGCTTGATCCAGTTGTACTGGATGTTCTGGCGCGTGGTGAAATGGCCATAGCCGCGATCATACTTGTCCGCGATATCGCCCAGTGCCGTCATCTGAGCAGAGTTGAGCGTCCCATAGGGGATGGCGACGCGCAGCATATAGGCGTGGAGCTGGAGGTAGAGCCCGTTTATCAGCCGCAGCGGCTTGAATTGGTCCTCGGTCAGCTTGCCTTCGAGGCGGCGACGGGCTTGGTCACGGAATTCCGCCACGCGCGCATCGATCATGGCCTGGTCATATTGGTCGTATTGGTACATGTCAGATCACCCAGTCGATAGCTGCGGGGTCCTTGGGTTTGAGCGTCAGATCGGGGCGCACAGTGGGGCCGAGCGCGCGCACTCGGTCCTTGATATGAGCGGGGCGTACGCTGCCGTCCTCTTCACGAGTGGCCTCGATGATGTAGGGCACGTTGACCCGGCGCGCGGCTTCTTCACTGGCCAGCACTTCCTCGCCCGTCTCACCCACATCAACCGCGTCATCGACATGGCGCGACCAGCCCTCGCCGGTCCACCAGGTCACATCGCCGGTCTTCAAGTCGTTTCCGGTCAGGATTTTCATTGCGCCGCCTCCGCTGCGACATGGGCAAGGGTAAGGTCATCGCGCGCGGTGACATCGCCGATGACGATGAGCGCGGGCGATTGGATGGCGTGGCGCGAGACGAGGTCTGGCAGGCCCGCCAGCAGCCCGCGCACAAGGCGCATTTCAGGGCGCGCGGCGTTTTCGATCACCGCTACGGGGACATCGGGCGCAAGGCCATCGGCCATCAGCTTTTCAGCGATCTGAGGGGCGGTTTTGACCCCCATATAGATCACCAAAGTGCGGCCCTTGCCCGCCAGCCCCGACCAATCCTGATCGGACAGACCTTTGCACTGGCCCGCGACAGAACTGACGATGCTCGCTGCATCGCGGTGGGTGAGGGCGATTTGCGTCGCCGCCGCCGCTGCGTTGGCCGCTGAGACGCCGGGCACAATTTCCACCGCGACGCCCGCTGCGCGCGCGTCCTCTGCTTCTTCGCCGCCGCGCCCGAAGATCAGCGGATCGCCGCCCTTCAGACGCACCACGTCGCGACCCGCGAGGGCTTCGCGGATCAACAGGGCATTGATGTCTTGTTGTGGCAGGGTGTGCCGCGCCCGGCTTTTGGCGACTGAAATCAGCCGCGCCGAGGCAGGCGCCATCGCTAGGATATCCGCGCTCACCAGCCCGTCATGCACCAGCACTTCAGCGCTCTCAATCAGCCGCGCCGCGCGCAGCGTCAACAGGTCACGGTCACCCGGTCCTGCGCCGACGAGAAAGATGGTACCGATGGAGTTCATGTGAGGTCAAATGAGCGAGCGCCCGGTTCGGCGCCAGCGAGAATGGATTGGGGGTGTGTAAGGAAACCTTGTGCCCCCTTTTTTGCCCCCTTGCGCGCGCTCAGGAAGACGTCTGCGGCGCATCCGTTTGCGTCGCAAGCCGATCTATCAACTGATCGAGTTGCACAGAGGGACGCAGGTGCAAATCCTGCTGCGGGAATGGAATTTCGATCTCGTGTTCCTTGAACAATTGCCAGATCCGCATGTACACATCTGATCGGATATTCGCGAGCCCGCCTTCGGGATCCCTGATCCAGAAGCGTACCTCGAAATTGACCGAGCTGTTGCCGAATTCCATCACGTTCACGCGTGGTTTGGGCGTGGACAGAACGCGCGGCGTCTCGTCCACCGCTCTATAAAGCAGCTTGGTCACCAATTCGAGATCGCTGTCATAGGACACGCCAACCGGCGCCTTTACGCGCACGTCCTTGGACGAATAGGACCAATTGACCACCTGATTGACCATCAGGTTTTCGTTGGGGATGAGATGCTCGGTCTGATCGCGGGTGATGACGGATATTGCTCGGATACCGATCTTGCGGATCTGGCCCACTGCTTCGTTGCCCGCCTGATCCGTCACCGAGATGACGTCGCCCGGTTTGATCGACTTGTCGAGCAGCAGCAGGATACCCGAAATCAGGTTGCCGAAGGTCTTCTGCATACCGAAACCGACAGCAAGGCCAAAGGCGCCTCCGAAAAAGGCCAGAGCCGACAGGTCGAGGCCGACAAGGTCCACGGTGACAAAGAACGCCACCACCCAGATGATGATCGTAACGAGCTTTTCAGCGAGCAGCGTCTGCGCGCTGTCGAACCGGCTGACATTGCGCATTGCCCGGCGCGCGAGCCGGCTTGCAAACCATGCGATTGTAACGACAATGATTATCGATGCAGCAAGGAACATGACATCGAACGCGGAGATACGGACAGAGCCGATCGTCACCGCCCAATCGTCAAGCGCTTTGACCACTGTGCCGATTGTCTCGCCCTGCTGAGCGAGCGCTTCCTTGGAGCCGCCCGCAACTTCGATCACGTCTTCGCGGCGCGCTTCCTCTGCAAGGTCCCAGGCCTGGCCTGGCCCATTCGGAGTGGCTTCTGGAGCCGGCGGCGCATCGGTGGGCGCGTCGGTCGGTGCATCGGGCGGTGTCTGCGCATCTTGGGCGGGAGGGAGGTTCGTAGCGTTTGCGGTCATCAAATATCCAGTTGCGCAAGCCCATGCGCGAGATCGGCGATCAGGTCGCCTGCATCTTCAAGCCCGATGGAGAGGCGCAAAGCGGGTCGAGACCCTTTTTCAAGGGCGGTGGGGCTGGCCATAGTCTCGCGGTGGACTTGGGGGAAAATCGGCAGGGCAAGGCTTTCAAAGCCGCCCCACGAATACCCGATGCCGAAGTGTTCCAGCGCGTCGGCAAGGCGGCCCGCATCCTTGGGGTCCTCGCTCGCCAGAGTGAAGCTGAACAGGCCGCAGCCGCCGGTGAAGTCGCGGCTCCACAGATCAAACGAGGCATCGCCCGGTCGCATGGGACACAGCACCTGTTCAACCTTGGCCTGCCCCACAAGCCAATCAGCGATGGCGAGCGCGCTGGTGCTGGCGCGCTCCATCCGCACTCCCATTGTGCGCAGGCCCCGCGCGGCGAGCGCAGCGTCATCGGGCGAGACCACCTGGCCGAGGCCTTGTGCGGTGCGGCGCAGGGCCTTGTACCATTCCTCGCCCGCGCTGCACGATCCCATCATCAGGTCCGAATGGCCGCCAACATGTTTTGACAGGCTCATCATTGCGATGTCGCAGCCATGTTCAAGTGCGGCAAAGCCCAGTGGCCCGGCCCAGGTGTTGTCGATCAGGCTGACCGCCCCGCACTCGCGCGCAGTCGCGGCAAGGGCAGGAACATCGCAGACCTCCATCGTAAGGCTTCCCGGGCTTTCCAGCCAGACTGCGCGCGGGGAACGCTCTTCGACCAGCGCCTCGAAGCGGGCAAGGTCAAGCGGATCGAAGAACACAGCCTCAATGCCCATGCGCTTCATCAGTCCGGTCGCAAGGCTGCGCGAGGGGTCGTAGGCGTTGTCGCTCATCAGCAGTGTGTCGCTGGGCTTGAGCACTGTAAGCAGCGCGCCCGCAATCGCCGCGACGCCGCTGGGATAGAGCACTGTGCCATCAGCCCCGCGCTCGAGATCGGTCAGCGCCTGCGCGAGTGACCATTGGGTGGGCGCGCCGCGGCGACCGTAAAAGAAATCGCCATCCTTGTCGGACGCCGTCGCGGCCTTGCGCTCGGCTTCGCTGGCGTAAAGGTGGGTCGAAGCGCGCCAGACGGGAGTGTTGACGACAGGCCCGGTCCATTCCGCGCGCCGCCCGGCGCGGGTTAGCAGTGTGCCGCCAGTGCTGGGCAGTGGGGCATCCTCGCCGCGCTCAGCGCCCTGCGCCTTGGGGGTGTCGGAATCCGCGCTCCATTCCTGCCAGCTGCCATCGTAGAGCTGCACGGCGTCATGCCCTGCCAGATGCAGCGCAAAGGCAAGAACGCTGGCGGTAACGCCGCTGCCGCAAGAAGTGATGACGGGCCGCGAAAGATCAATTCCGGCCTCTTCGAACAGGACGGCAAGCTCGGCAGGAGGCTTATAGGTCCCGTCCATCTCGAACACGTCGCCAAACGGCAGGTTCAATGACCCCGGGATACGCCCGTTCTGCCCGCCATGGACCGGGTCTTTCCCGGTGCCAAAGACCCGGTCTGCACTGCGCGCGTCGAGGATTTGCGGGTCGGTTTGCGGTGTCTTGCGCTCAACAATCTCAAGTACGTCGCTCTTGAAGGCGACCAGCGCCTGCGGCTCCAGCGAGGATAGCGGGGCGCTTTGATAGTCCGATATCCCCTGCGACAGGCCGCGCCCCTCGCTGCGCCATTTGACAAGGCCGCCATCCAGGATAGCGACATTGGGCACGCCATAGGCGATGAGCGCGAACCAGGCGCGCGCGCTCGACTTCACCGCGCTGTCATCATAGAGCACAATGTGATCGCCTGGCGTAACGCCCATATCGCTGAGCCGCAGCGCCATCTGCTCGGCCGATGGCAGGGCGGCGGGAACTTCGGATTTGGTGTCAGTCAGACTTTCGAGATCGAGAAACCGCGAGCGCGGGATGTGTCCTGCTTCAAATTCGGCGCGCGCATCGCGCCCCGCAGTCGGGAGATGAAGAGAGGCGTCCAGCACAACCACACGCGGGCTGGCCAGGCGCTCTGCGAGCCACTGGGTCGAAACCAGGCTTGATACGGGGTCGGTCATCTGGAGGACGAATAGCTGCGCCCTGCCGTCAAGCCAAGAGCGCTGTGGCGATCAGCGGCTAAGTCTGTCCATCGGCGACAAACGGTTTGATGGGATTGGCTCTGAGCCCGCGTATTGCGCCCGGCGATCCGTCAAGCGCAATCGGGTGCAGGCGCTGCTGGCTGGTCTCGCTCGGTATGCCGATTACGAAGCTGGATGTCTTCGCGCTCTGGCCCGCCCCTTCAAGCGTAATGTAGGCGAGCGGGATGAAAACCGGCACTGATCCTTGTTGGATCATCCTGATCTGCGCCATCGGCAATTGCAGGGTGGCGGTGAGCGTGTGGCTTTGTTGCGGCCCGATTCGTCCGATCTCGCCGAGCCTTTGGCCGACCCCGAGCGATGGTGCGTTGGCCCCGCCACGCTGAGCGCTCACCATTTGTCCCCAAGTGGTCAGGTCGCGCACGGCGCGGTCTGATCGGTTGGCTATGGTTAGGCGGATGTTGAGCGTGAAGTTCATCACGCTGCGAGTGGCAGAGATGACATGGAGCGAGAGCCCCAATCGCGCCGGTTCTCGCGCCGGTTCGCCTGCTGCTGCTGGGGCTCGCTCGGGGGCGGCGGGCGTTGGAGCGGCTGGCGTCGGAGTGGCTGGCGTCGGAGCGACAGGAGGGGCTTCTGGCGTGTTGTCTGTTGCGTCGCCGGGCCCACCACGCCATGCATTTTTTGGTGCGTCTGCATCAAAAGAGGCGGAGATCTGGTCGCGTACCGCGCTGGTCAGGCGGTTTTCAAGCAAGGGTGCAACGCGCGCGCGCGATCGCCGGGCACGCCAGGCGATCAATCCCAGAACGCCCACGCCCAGCGCAATAAGAGCCCAGATCCAGACTACATAGCTTCGTTGTGGTGGCTGATAGCTTCGCTCTGGACCGGTTTGTGCCTCGGGACCCGGAGCAAGATCGATCGTCGGCGCGGGCGAGACATCGACCCAGTCTCCTTCGCCAACTAGATAGCCCGGATCGCCCTCTTCTCCCGCCCCGGCAACACCCGCCACCGCAGCGCCCGCTTCTCCCGTAGCCGGTACCGCCGGCCCATTGCTCGGAGCGGGCGATGCGGGCTGTGGAACGGTTGGCAAAGCCTGTGTTGGCGATGGCTCGGGCGTCGGCGTTGGTGTCGGTTGGGGCGTAGGCGTTGGAGCGGGGCTGGCAGGCGCGCTGAGTTGGGGTTGCTGCTCGGCTTGCGGCGTGGCTTGGGGAAGGACGGTTTCGGGGATGATCGTTTGCGGCGCGGGGCGCTGTATCGTTCGCGGGGCAATCCGCACGCCGGAGCGTTCATCAAGCGGTCCCTGAGCCTGCGGGGTGGGGGTTGGTGTGGGCGTTGCCTCGGGCAGCGAAAAGGTGCTCGGGTTGCTTCGGCTTTGCGCGTTTAGTGTTGTTGCGGTCGAACCGCAGAGGATTGCCAGCGCGGCGATCGCGCTCCTCGCTCCTATCGCTGTTCTGCTGCTGCCCTTGGCCAACGCGCGCAAAGCCGTTCCGCGTGTGCTTGCTGATCGTCTGCACGGCAAACGGCGCGGATTGCAGGGGGGGCATTGATACATGGCGTTTTACCGGTTCGTCTTCTCCCGCCGTAAGTCAAGCCTGAGTGCGCGGACGATTGCGGCAATGCGCGCTCAGTGTCCGCTCTGTCCCCATCATGGTACGCCGGGAGCATGCTCTCCTGAAAGATCGTCGGCGCCAAATGAGCAGCCCGCGCGCCTTTTATCTCTTCGCCCACGCCTTGCGCCTTGCGCGCTTTCGCGGCAACAGCGCGTCATGGAAACCACATCTGCAAACCCCGCCTTTCTGGGCAAGGAAACAACGCTTCCAACCTCTCCAAACGAGGCCGAGCTCGACTACGTGCCCAATCCGCGGCCCGGCGCCCTGTTTCTGGTGCGGTTCGCGGCGCCTGAATTCACCTCTCTGTGCCCGGTGACCGATCAGCCGGATTTTGCGCACCTCGTAATCGATTACGCGCCCGATCAGACCATCGTCGAATCAAAGAGCCTGAAATTGTTTCTCGGCAGCTTTCGCAATCACAATGGCTTTCACGAAGATGTCACGGTCGGCATCGGGCAGCGCCTGTTTGAAGAGATGGCACCGCGATGGCTGCGCATTGGCGGCTATTGGTATCCGCGCGGTGGCATCCCGATTGATGTGTTTTGGCAAAGCGGCCCTGCGCCCGAAGGCCTGTGGCTGCCCGATCAAGGGGTGCAGCCCTATCGCGGACGCGGTTAACCTTTTTTAAGATTTGGTAATCAGCGGGTTACGTATACCAATCTGCAACACATCAATGCCATACGGTCGCGCACAAGGCATTCATTCGGCTGTCATAAAGCAGGCATAAGCGCATAACTCCGTAGAGACGCCACCCCAAGATTGCTGACCACAAAACTGGCGTCCCTTCTCCCGTACGGTTTGACGAAACCCACTGAGAGGCACTTGATGAAAAATTCCCCTGCGAAGTCTTCCGCAAAATCACTGCGTGTTTTTGGCGGCGTGTCCACCATTGCTCTGAGCGTCGGCATGGCGCCGCTCGCTCTTGCGCAAGAAGCTCCTGCACCCACGCCCACGCCGGTCCCGGTCCCCAGCCCGATGGTTCCGACAGCTCCGGAAAATGCTGCGGATTGTGTGTTTGATGGCACCGCGACGCCCTCTACGCTAATTTGCGGACCGGGCACCGATGCCGATGGCTTCTCGCAGGCCGAAGACGGCGTGGACGTCACCGTCGAAGCAGGCGCGCAGGTTCAGGGCGAGATCAACCTGAACGACATGGTCGATGCCACGATTGATGGCGATATCGTCGTCACAGATGGCGGCAGTGCGCTCGATTTCGGCGATAACGCCACCGTCATCAATAACGGCTTCCTCACCGGCAACCCGGCCCTCGATGGCATCATTTCGGTCGATGCTGAGGCAAACGTCACCAATAACAACACCGGCATCATCACCTCTACCGGCAATTTGGCTGTTGCCGGAATCAACGTTGGCTCGGACAGCACGGTCGTGAATGACGGGCTGATTGCTCTGACGGGCGATGGCAATATCGGCGTTCTGGGCGGTTCCATGATTGACAGCACCGGCGTCAGCATCACCAACACCGCCAATGGTCAGATCCTTGTCGATGGCGGCGAACTCGGCCTTGCTTTTGCCATTGCGGCGGATGATGAAACCACGGTCACCAATGATGGCCTGCTGCAGGTCGAGGGCGATACGTCGGCCGCCATTTTTGTCGGCGACGACAGCACGGTCACCAATACCGGCGACATTCTGGTCTCCGGCGAAGAATCGGTCGGCATTGTGGGCGGCGAGAACCTGACCGTCGACAATTCCGGCTTCATCATTGCAACCGGTGACGATACCCGCGCAATCGAAGCCGAGGACGGTCTCACGCTGACCAATTCGGGCACGATTGAAGCGACCGACCGCGCGATCAATGCTGGCGATGATGTGACGATCACCAACGAGATGGGCGGCCTCATCAACACGACGGGCGATGCCGACACGATCCAGACCGGTGACAACACCACGATCATCAACAACGGCACGATCTCGAACGAGGGCTTTGACACCAAGATCATCGACGCTGGCGACGGGCTGACGGTCACCAATAACGGCACGATCACCTCGGACTGGAAGGGTGTTGAGGGCGTTGAAGACTTCACGCTCACCAACAATGCCGGCGCGCAGATCATCAGCAATATGGATGAAGCGATCGAAGCCGACGGTCCGGGCCTTGTGGTTGTCAACGATGGCGACATCATCGCGCCGATGGACGATGCGGTCGATGGCGGCGCGGATGTGACCATCACCAATACCGGCCTCATCCAGGGCGGCGAGAATGACGGCCTTGAGCTCGACAGCGGCACGATCACCAACTCAGGGATCATCGAAAGCCTCTCGAGCGATCCCGATGGCGATTTCTCCGATGCGGGCCTCACCAACCGTGAGCTTGACGCAGGGATCGACTTTGACGGTGTCGACGATCCCGACACCCTTGCTGGCCCGGAAACCGACACGGTCACCAACCTTGAAGGCGGCATCATCCGCGGCGATATCGGCATCAATGCCAGCTCGGGCAATTTTGTCGAAGCGGGCGAAGGTGGCGAAGGCGCCTCGGAACCCGGCTCACCCGCCAATGTCCGCTCGCAGACCGTGGCCAATTTCGGCGAAATCACCGCCAATGCGATAAACCCGGTAACCGAGCGGATGGATGCGGTGCTGCTGGGTGCAGGCGCTGACGAATTCCAGCAATGGACTGGCGCGGTCGTCAATGGCTGGGTCGATCTGGAAGCGGGTGACGATACCTTCATCCTCGAAGGAACGAGCTCGTCCATCACCGGCAGCGTGGTCGGCGGCGAAGGCAACGACACCGCGATCCTCGCGGGCGTCCTCGACAGCGACAACATTACAGGGTTTGAGACGATCCAGCTCGGCTCGACGCTGGGCGGCACGCTCAATGATCTCGTGATCAGTGGCGATCGCATCGTCACCGGCGATGTGGTTCATGTCGGCGAAGTGACGGTTGGCCTTGGGGTCGACTCGCTCACCACGACCGGTTCGATCACGCTTGAAGAGGGCGGCGTTCTTACAATTGAGACCCCGCTGGATGAAGAACTGGCCGGGCAGACGGTGCTGGTGTTTGACGACGGCACCGGCTTCACCAATAACGGTGCGACAGTGAACATCATCGATGATGACCTGTTGCTTGACTACACGGTCATTATCGACTCGCTGTCGGTGCAAGTCGACCTCGTCAATCCACTCAACAGCGCGAACATTGCCGATCCCAACATCAACATCGTCAACAACGCCGTGAACGCAGCGCTGGCTGGCGGCACGTTGACCTCTGGCAGCTTTGACATCCTCAACTCGCAGGCCGATGCCGAGGCTTATAGCGACGCGCTCAAGGATACTCTGCCTTCGCTCAGCGATGGTGTGGGTCGAGAGATCTTTGAAACCGGCAGCCTTGCTGGCCGTATGCTCGATCATCACCTCGATGGCGATGAACCTGGCGCCTGGGGCCAGATTGCGGTCCGCGGTGTCAATCAGGACGCGATTTCGCAAAGCGTGGATGGCTATGACAGCAATCAGGTGGTTATCACCGTGGGCAGCGACCTGAGCCTTGGCGAAGGCATCCTGTTTGGCCTCATGGCAAGCTATGCCGACATTGACGTGCAGGACGAGACGGCAACCGGCGCGATTACCAACGATCAGGACATTGAGAGCCTGCGTCTGGGCGGCTATCTTGCGATCAACCTGTTTGAGCGCGGCTTCCTCAACACCGAGATTTCGTACCTGACCGGTGAGGTCGACACGGCGCGTTCGGGCGAGTTCGGCAACATCACCTCAAGCTACGATTTCGATGGTGTCGCCACGCGGATCGTCGCCGGATATGATCTGCTGCCCGATGAGAACATTACGCTTACCCCGTCGGTTGGCTTCAACGCGGCGCTGATCAACTTCGACGACGCACAGGAAGCGGGCGGGTTCGATTTCCTTGTCGAGCAAGGCGATGCGCGCTTTATCGAAGCGCGTGCTGGGGTCGAACTGGGCGCGCAGATGTCCGACAAGGTCAGCGGCTTTGTCCAGGGTATTGTGATCCACGATCTGATCGACAGCGAGCGCTCGCTGGTTCTGAGCTCGGGTGAATTGCGAACCTTCGCGATCTCTCAGCCTGTGCGCGAACAGGATCGCTTTGAACTCTCGGCGGGTCTTGTGATTGATGTCAGCGATAACTTCGCAATCGATCTCGGCTATCTCGGCGATTTCAACGATGGCTATACGGGTCACTCGGCCCGCGCGAATGTGCGCGTCGCCTTCTAAGCCAGCACATCAGCGAACCGATAAGAGGCCGGCTCCCACAAGGAGTCGGCCTTTTTCGTTGGCGCTGATCCCGCAGGCTGGCGCGCGGCGGGCGGGCAGACGGCTTAGCGCGCCGCAGCGTGATACACAGTCCGCTGCGGCCTGGAACGTGCAGCGGGGCAAGAGCCGCCAGCTCCGGTGACGAAGCTACCCAGCCATTTGCAGTGTCCTGAGCAATTACCAGAAGTCGCGTTCGGTGAAAGAATTCTGGATAGGTAATAAAATGACATAAAGATCGGATGAGCGAATTTTGCGCATTAAGAATTATCATTATAACGATAT
>JBCBKF010000054.1:0-11488 GCA_038522255.1 Pseudomonadota bacterium | reverse complement strand
TCGCGTTTTTGGACGATTACGAGCCGGCGCCCGGCATTGAGCGATTGCAATGCGGCACCTCGCCCGTGCTTGGCCTTACCGCCCTGGAAGTGGGCGTTGATCTGATTGCCGAAATAGGCGTTGCGCGGCTCCACGCCAAATCCCAAGCCCTTTCCGAATTCTTTCTCGAATGCCTCGAAGCCTTTGGCCTAAACCTCGATCTCGTCAGCCCGGCTCGCAGCGCCGAGCGCGGTAGTCAGCTCTCTTTCCGCCACTCCGAAGCCTATGCGATATGCCAAGCGCTGATCGCGCGCGGTGTTATCGGCGATTTTCGCGACCCCGACATCCTGCGCTTTGGCTTCGCGCCCGCTTACCTTCGCTTTTCCGACATGTTCGAAGCGGCGCGCCACTTCGCGGACGTGCTGGGCGGCGCTGAGTGGCAAAGGGATGAGTTTCGGCAGCGCTCGGCAGTTACCTAGCAAGCCACTACTCCCCCTCACCCAGGTGCCAGAACCGTTCCATGTGCAGGTAGGTTATCGACGCTGTCCAGGTGATCATGACAAGGCCGTTAAGCGCTTCGATCCCGCTCAGCAGGCGCAACTGGCCGGATGGATAGACGTCACCAAAACCGAGCGTGGTGTAACAGACAATCGAAAAGTAGAATGCATCATTCACGACGCCGCTGTCGGGCCCTTCGAGAACGCCGAGCTTGAACTGGAATTCAAGCAGGAGATAGGCGCCCGCGTACAGAGCGATATGAATGAGATGGGAGATGATGGCCGCGCCAAGCATCATCCAGAGCCGTATACGCGGGCGGGCGAGAAGCTCCGTTGCCCCGATAGAAGTAAGCCGCAGAAACTCGTAATGAATGACAATGGTCGCCGCGATCAGCAAGCCGGACAGAATAAGAGCGGTCACGTTCTATCCAGCGCCTGATCGTGGCGCTTTGCCAGCCTTCACGCTCAAGTCAGGCCTCAAGCTCGATATCCCAATACAGCCAGTCCCGCCATGTTTCGTGCAGATAATTGGGCGGAAACATCTTGCCGTGCTGCTGTAGTTGCCAGCTCGTCGGCCGGATCGGCTTCATCATGACGGGCATGTTCGCCTGTTTGGGCGTACGCCCACCCTTTTTCATATTGCACGGCGCGCAGGCGGTGATGATGTTCTCCCACGTGGTTTTCCCGCCAAGCCGACGGGGGATAACGTGGTCGAACGTCAGATGCTGTGTGCTGCCGCAATACTGACACTGAAAGCGATCGCGCAGGAACACGTTGAAGCGGGTGAAGGCAGGAAACTCGCTCTGTCTCACGTATTGGCGAAGCGCGATCACGCTCGGGATTTTCATGTCCAGGCTGGGCGAGTGCACCTCGCGATCATAGCTGGCGACAATGTCCACGCGGTCCAGGAACACCGCCTTGATCGCCGTCTGCCACGGCCAGATTGATAACGGGTAATAGGAAAGCGGGGTGTAATCGGCGTTCAGCACAAGCGCCGGGCAAGCCGACAGATTGCGTGTCGGGTCTTCATTAGCGCTGCGAAACTTCGCAGCTCCTTCGATCAGTTCGGCCTTAAACATAGAGGCTCAATACGCTTCGCGTCCCCTCGCTGATTAAATGCGATCTTGCCGTGGCAATGAAAAGAGTCAAACCCGTGACAGGGTTGCTATCCCCGGTAAGGATTTGTCCATTGGGCTGGGCAAGCTTGTGGGTATGCTGTGGAAAACCTGTTTGGCAAGACAGAAAAGGCCGTGGATGGTGCGCTTGGCCCCCTTGTGCCAATAAGGGCCGCGTCATGTCCGTGGTTACTCGTTTTGCCCCAAGCCCCAACGGTCCAATGCACGAAGGTCATGCGTTTTCGGCTATTGTCGCGCATGAACTCGCGCGCGAGGCCGACGGCGTATTCCTGTTGCGGATCGAGGATATCGACGGTGGGCGTACGCGGCCCGAATTGATCGATGAGTATCGCCGCAACCTAGAATGGCTGGGTCTTGAATGGCGTGAAGTGCCCGCTCAGTCCACCCGGCTTGAGCGATACGCGCAAGCTGCCGATGAGCTTATCGAGCGAGGCCTGCTGTATCCTTGCGTCTGCACCCGCAAGGAGATTGAGATCGCGGGCGCAAAGCGCGGCGAAGAGGGGCTGATCTACCCGGGGACGTGCAAGGGTAAAATGATCGACCCCGGCAGACCGGCCGCGTGGCGCCTCGATGCCGAAAAGGCTTTGGCCGAGGTAGACGGCGTAATATGGACTGATGCGCAAGCCGGCTCCGCAATCGCAGATCCTAGCGGCTTTGGCGACCTGGTTCTTGTGCGCAAGGACGCGCCAGCGAGCTACCATTTGGCGGTGACGTTGGACGATGCCGAGGACGGCGTAACTCTGGTGACCCGCGGCAAGGACCTTTTTTCCGCGAGCAACATTCATCGAATCTTGCAGGCCGTGTTCGACCTGCCTGTGCCACGCTGGCATCATCACGATCTGTTGATGGATCATGAGGGCCGAAAACTCTCCAAGCGACGTGGATCGCCGGCCCTTGCCGATCGACGCCGTGCGGGGGAAGACGGTCTTGCGCTGGCGGACCAATTGCGAACGCGGTGGCATGCGCTGGCAAAGAATGCTGGAACTTCACCGTACGCTGACTAGTTATGAAGGCATGGTCTATTTTCTTATCGCCGCGTTTCTGGTGCTTGCAGCGCTTGTCGTTTATTCTCTCGTGAAGGGGGTAATCGCTTTTCTCAAGACGACCAAGATCAACCTTGAAAGCGGTGAGGGCGAGACGGTTACCGAAATGCAGAACATGCAGAACAAGGCGATGTTCGCACGGATCAAATATCAGGCTGCAGCGATTGCGGTTGTCGTCGTTATCGGCTTGCTCGCTGCGGCTGGCGGTGACTAAACACCGCCCTCATGGTCAAACTCAACAAGATTTATACGCGCACCGGCGATGACGGAACGACAGGGCTCGTCGATGGGACGCGTGCGACCAAGCATTCGGCCAGGATTGCCGCTATTGGCCTCGTGGATGAAGCCAACAGCGCGATCGGCTTAGCGATCTGCGCTCTGCCGCAAGAGTCCCACGTCGCGATTTTGACGCGTACCCAGAACGACCTGTTCGATCTTGGGGCGGACCTTGCCACGCCTGCGCCCTCCGGCGATTTTGCGCCTTCGGATATGGTTTTAAGGATGGTGCCAGCGCAGGCTACATGGATTGAAACCCAGATTGACGCGCTGAACGAGCACCTTGAGCCGCTCACCAGTTTTGTGCTTCCCGGCGGCTCGGAAGCGGCTGCGCGGGTTCATGTCGCACGCGCCAGTGCCCGGGCAGCAGAGCGCGCCATGACGTCTCTTGCCGAGGAAGCCCAAGTGAATCCGGCCGCCCTAACGTATATAAATCGGCTCTCCGATCTGCTGTTTGTTCTGGCCCGCACCCTCAATTCAAATGGCGCCAAAGACGTTATGTGGGTTCCGGGCGCTAACCGCTAACATGCCGCCATGCAGGCGGCCCGAGGCGCTGGCCTCTCCTGCAACGCTCTAGCCAACCCCTGCTTGCCCCGCTAACGACGCCAATTGCGTCGATTGCTGCACTTGCGAAGGGAATGCTGCCATGCGGAATATCGCGGTTATTGGAGCTGGTCAGATGGGGACGGGCATTGCTCAAGCCGTTGCGGGTCAGGGCATCAAGGTCATGCTCGCCGATATTGATCTGGCGCACGCCGAGGCCGGAAAGGCGCGGATCGACAAGGCGGTGACCAGACTGGTTGGCAAGGGAAAGATCGAAGCAGACGCCGCCGAAGCGGTGTTGTCGCGGATTACTCCGGTCGGCGATTACGAACCGATGGACGCCGCCGACCTAATCATCGAAGCGGCCACGGAAAAGGAACCGATCAAACAGGCCATCTTCGAGGCCGCGGGAAAGGTCCTCTCAGCCGATGCTGTCCTCGCATCCAACACAAGCTCCATACCGATCACGCGGATGGCGAATTATTCACCCGATCCCTCGCGCTTTATCGGGCTGCATTTTTTCAACCCCGTGCCCGTCATGGGTCTGATTGAGGTCATCCCGGGCCTCGCAACGGCGCCGGACACAACCGACCGCGTCACGGCATTTGCGCAAAGCCTGGGCAAAGAGGTGGTGCTCAGCCAGGATGAACCGGGCTTCGTAGTCAATCGCATCCTACTGCCCATGATCAATGAAGCGGTGTTTGTCCTGGGCCAATCCACGGCAGGGATCGAAGATATCGATAAGGGGTGCCGTCTGGGGCTCAATCACCCGATGGGGCCATTGCAATTGGCTGATTTCGTGGGCCTTGATACCTGCCTTGATATTATCAAGGTGCTCTACAAGACGACCCGCGACAGCAAGTACCGGCCCGCACCGCTGTTGGTGAAATATGTCGAGGCAGGCTGGTTGGGTCGCAAGACGGGTCGCGGGTTCTACGACTATTCCGGCGAGGCACCGGTCCCCACGCGCTAAATCATGCCATGGCTGCGGGGCAGGGCATCAACGCGTGCTAAGCGCCCGGAGTCTTCCAATCGATGTCATCTTGCGGTTGCGCTGGCTTGGTCCTTCTCACCTCGTCCTCGCGCTCTTGTCCCGGTGATGAGCGCGTTGATGAGCGGCGAGTGGTAACCTGCGAGCCTTCGGGAGCGGAAGCTGCCTGGTTAGGCTCGCTTTCGATAATGACGGAGGGATCGTCCACAGGCTTTGGATCAAAGCCCTTCGTATCGTCGATCAGCGCTTGATCCTCGGCAAACCCATCAAAATCGCCAAAAAATTCATTGGCTGATGGACCAGTTTGCTGAGCGCGGGGCGCGCTGGCCGTTGTTGCCGGCTCTGCTTCTTCGCTTGCGGACCCTTCGGTCTCAGACGTGGGCGTGAACTGCGAACCCATCGACATGGCGAGCAGGACAGAGCAGGCGATGACACCGCCTGCAAAAATGAGTGCGTTTCTTGAATTCGCTAATCCGCCGCCGTTCATGCCCCATGCGATAGCCCAAAAGCGGTTAAGTTTTGGTAGTCTTGACCTTGCTCAACTTTGGCTGGCGAAGTCACGCTTCAGCTCATAGAGCAGGTCAAGCGCTTCACGCGGCGATAGCGCGTCGATATCGGTTTGGGCCAGGCGGTCCACCAATTGCTCCGATGCGGACTGGGCCGGTTCCACAGGCGCACTGGCCGCAAACAGCGGCAAGTCGCCAAGGTCCGCCGCGATGCCACCGGTCTGTGCGCGGGTTTTCTCCAACTGTTCAAGAACTGCCTTGGCACGAGCGACAACCGCGGGGGGGACCCCGGCCAGCTTCGCCACGGCAAGGCCGTAGGAGCGGTCCGCCGGTCCCTCAGCGAGTTCGTGGAGAAGAACCAATTCGCCTTTCCATTCGCGCGCGCGAACATGGTGTAGCGACAGCGCCTCGCAAGTGTCGGCGAGGCGCGCAAGCTCGTGATAGTGCGTGGCAAACAGGCAGCGGCAGCCAATCTGCGAATGCACCGCTTCCACTACCGCCCACGCCAGCGCGACGCCATCATAGGTGGATGTCCCGCGTCCGACCTCGTCAAGGATGACGAAACTGCGCTCGCTCGCTTGCGCCAGGATAGCGGCGGTCTCGACCATTTCGACCATGAAAGTTGAACGCCCGCGCGCCAGATTGTCCGATGCACCCACCCGACTGAACAACCGGTCCACCAGCCCGATCCGCGCGGCCTGTGCAGGAACGAAGCAGCCCGCTTGTGCCATCAGGACAATCAAGGCGTTCTGGCGCAGGAAGGTCGATTTACCGCCCATATTGGGCCCGCCAATCAGCCACAGCCGGTTATCAGAGCCGAGCTGGCAATCATTCGCCACAAACCGATCACGGGTTTTGGAAAGCGCCGCTTCGACAACGGGGTGGCGCCCGGCGGTGATGGTGAGGCCCGGCTCCTCCTCGATTTGAGGACGGCACCAATCGCCTTCTGCGGCACGCTCGGCGTTGCCGGCGGCAACGTCAATCCGGGCGAGCGCGGCGGCCGTGTCGGCGATGGTCTCTCGCGCTTTTGCAACAGCCGCGACCAATTCCTCGAAATGCGCTTCTTCTGCGGCGAGCGCGCGTCCACCGGCCTCGGAAATGCGCGAGGCTTCTTCGTGCAAGGACAGCGAGTTGAACCGCACCGCGCCCTTCATCGTCTGGCGGTGCGTGAAGCCGCTGTCCGGGGCCATGAGGTTGTCGGCGTGCCGGCTGGGCACTTCGATGAAGTAGCCAAGGACGCCATTGTGCTTGATCTTCAGACTGGCGATGCCGGTGTCGTCGCGATAACGCGCTTCCATCGCAGCGATGGCGCGGCGCGCATTGCCCGAAACAGACCGCAATTCATCAAGGCCAGCGTCATAACCGTCCGCAATAAAACCGCCATTGGAACGCTCGGTCGGAGGCGAGGAAACGAGTGCTTGCGTCATCCAGTCGGTAAGCTCTTCATGGCCTGCAAGGCGCGGCAAAAGCGCATCGAGCAAGGGCGGGCGATCAGGCAACGCCTTGAGTTCGTTCTCAATTTGCTGCGCTTCGATAAGGCCATCGCGAACCTGCCCCAGATCTCGTGGGGATCCGCGACCTGCAACTACCCGCCCCAAAGCGCGGCCAAGATCAGGCAGGCTGCGCAATAGCTCTCGCAGGTTGGCCCTTTCTATCGGGCGGTCGCGGAAATACTGGACCATGGCGAGCCGATCGGTGATCGTGCCTGCGTCGAGGAGCGGCGCGGAAAGGTCTTCCGCGAGGAGCCGCGAACCCGCACCTGTCGAGCATCGATCAAGCGTCGCGACCAGACTGCCGGCCCGCCCGCCAGCGCTGCTTGACAGGATTTCAAGACTGACGCGCGTTGCTTCATCCATCACCATCGTCGCGCGGCTTTCGCGCGCTTTTGGAGGCAGCAGCAACGGCAGCGTACCGCGTCCGACATAGTCGAGGTAGGATACAAGTCCCCCCGCCGCCGCGCACATGGCCCGCGAGAATTCGCCAAAGCCATCAAGCGTGGCAACCGCGTGCAATTCGGCCAGTCGGGCTGCGCCGCTGTCGCTGTCAAAACTTGCGCGCGCGTGGACGGTCGGGTCTTCCGGAAGACCGTGGCCCCAGCCTTCGGGCACCACCACCTCGCTGGGGCCCAGCCGTGCCAGTTCAGCGCCGAGCAACTCGATCGGGCATTGCGCCAGCATCATCGCGCCGGTCGACACATCAACCGAGGCGATCCCGACGCTCTCGCGCAGCTCGGCAAGCGCGACAAGCACATTGGCGCGGCGCGGCTCAAGCAAGGCTTCCTCGGTCAGCGTGCCCGCCGTCACAAACCGGACAATGTCGCGCTTGACCAGCGCTTTGGAAGACGGCCTGCCTTCGCGTTTGGCGCGCGCTTTGGCTTCCTCCGGCGTTTCGACCTGTTCCGCAATTGCCACGCGCTCGCCAGCCTTGATCAGCCGCGCCAGATACCCTTCGGCCGAATGAACAGGGACGCCGCACATCGCCACCGCCTCTCCGTCATGTTCGCCGCGGGCAGTCAGCGCGATATCCAGAATCGCGGAGGCACGCTTGGCATCATCAAAAAAGAGTTCGAAGAAATCGCCCATGCGATAAAACAGGAGTGATCCCGGAGCTTCCGCCTTGAGCGCGAGATACTGCTCCATCATGGGCGTTGGCCCGGGAGGCGCTTTTTTGGCAGTCGAACTGGCCATGTCAGTCAGACGAGGGCTCCAGAGTCGCTGTTGTGCTGCGCGGGGTAACAGTAAATTGCACCCAATCGGTCGGGCACGCCTTGACCTGTAGTGCACCGGGCTGGCTCAGGTCACGCTGCCAGCATTCATCGAAGACAGAACAATAGCAAACTTCGGTTGTGATCGCGAAGCGCTCTCGCTCGAATCGCGACCAAACCTCCCGGCCTGACTGCGCAGGTGAAAGGGTAGCAAACGCAACCGCCTCTCCAGGCCTGAGCACCTCGCCATTGATGCGCTGTTCGCCGTAGCCAAGATTGGCACGGTTGTCCGCGCAACACGCCAGCAGCAAGCTGCGCAGATTCGGCTCCGCCTTGCCCTTGTAGCTGAGCTGCAAACCCGCGATACGCGCGGGGCCCGCGCCATCATTGCCAAGTGAAAGCGCTATGCGCGGCTCGCCCCTTGAATCGTAATTGCTCGAGCCAAACGAGACATGGGGCCAAACGGCTGCCACCTGCATCTTCTGCGTCGCTTCTGCTTGAATGAAGGTGAAGTATGCCAGCGCGAGCGAGATTATGAACGTGGGCACGGCTATGAAGAAGTTTCCCAGCGCCATAATTGGAAGGTAACGCAGCAAACGGCCGCTATTTGCGACCGCTTGGCTCTCTTCACGGGGCGCGGGCGTGTCGTTCATTCCCTGTGGATGCTCGTTTGCAAGGGGTCAGGTCAAGAGCCGTTGTACCCCGTTCCCTTTGCGAGCCGGGGCTATCCCCTGATCGCTACGCTGGCGATGCAATTTCCCTATCCCTCGTAACAATCGCCGTCTAAACGCCGAACGAATTGTGAAGACAGGAGGGATTGATGGCTGATGAACCAGGCCCGGATGATATGCGGGGCGGATTTACCGCGCGAGAAGCGCTGTTTTACCATGAAACCATTCGGCCTGGTAAGCTGGAGATCGTCGCAACGAAGCCGATGACATCCCAGCGGGATTTGAGCCTCGCCTACTCGCCTGGTGTCGCAGCGCCAGTGGAAGCCATCGCCGAGGACCCCTCGCTCGCCGCACGCTACACCGCCAAGGCTAACCTAGTGGCGGTGATCTCGAACGGGACGGCCATCCTCGGCCTCGGGAACCTGGGCGCGCTGGCATCGAAACCCGTGATGGAGGGCAAGGCGGTGCTCTTCAAACGGTTCGCCGATGTGGATTCGATCGATATCGAGCTTGCCACCGAAAACCCTCAAGCTTTCATCGACGCCGTCGCGCTGATGGAGCCGAGCTTCGGCGGTATCAATCTGGAAGATATCAAGGCGCCCGAATGCTTCATCATCGAAGCGGCCCTGCGTGAGCGCATGAACATTCCGATCATGCACGATGATCAGCATGGCACCGCGATCATCACTGCCGCTGGACTGCTGAACGCCTGCCATTTGACGGGGCGCGATATAAAAGACGTGAAGGTCGTCGTTAACGGCGCGGGCGCGGCGGCAATTGCCTGCACCGCTCTGATCAAGGCGATGGGAGTGCCCCATGACAACGTGATCATGTGCGATCGCCGCGGTCCGATCACTCCAGGGCGCGAAAATGTCGACCAGTGGAAGAGCGCCCACGCCGTAGCGACCAAGGCCACCAGCCTTGAAGAGGCGCTTGATGGTACAGACATCTTCCTGGGTCTATCAGCTGCGGGCGCCCTCAAGCCTGAATGGGTCGAGAAGATGGCGGACAAGCCGATCATTTTTGCCATGGCCAACCCGGTGCCGGAGATCATGCCCGACGAAGCCAAAGAGGTGCGCCCCGATGCGATCATCGCCACAGGGCGCAGCGATTTTCCTAACCAGGTCAACAACGTGCTGGGCTTTCCTTTCATCTTTCGCGGCGCGCTGGATGTGCAGGCGACGACAATCAACGAAGAGATGAAGGTTGCCGCCGCCTCAGCCATTGCCAAACTCGCCCGAGAGCGCGTGCCAGAAGAGGTCGCCAGCGCTTACGGCAAGAACCAGAAATTTGGTACTGACTACATCATTCCAGCGCCCTTCGATCCGCGCTTGATCGAGGTTGTTTCCTCTGCGGTTGCAAAGGCAGCGATGGATTCTGGCGTGGCAAAGGTGCCGATCGAGGATTTCGAAGCATATCGCGTCGAGCTGCGCAGTCGCCTCAATCCGACCACCAGCGTGCTCAACGGGGTGTACAACGAAGCCAAGGCCAATCCCAAGCGGATGGTGTTTGCAGAAGCCGAGGAAGAAGTGGTGCTGCGCGCTGCAATTCAGTTTCGCGATTTCGGCTATGGCACTCCGATCCTTGTGGGGCGGACGAAGGCGGTGCTGGACAAGCTGCATCAGCTTTCGGTTTCGGATCCGGGCAGTTTCGAGATTCAGAATTCCGCCGACAGCAGTCACGTTCCGGCGATGGTCGACTTTCTCTATAACCGCCTGCAGCGCCGCGGGTACACCGAGCGTGACGCGCGCCGGATGGTGAACCAGGAACGCAATGTCTTTGCTGCGCTGCTGGTCGCTCTGGGCCACGCGGACGGGATGATCTCAGGCCTGACCCGCACCTATGCGCAGACTGTGCGCGAGGTGAACCTGGTGCTTGATAAGAAAGAGGGTGCGCTGCCTTTCGGAATTCACATGCTGATCGGCAAGAACCACACGACCTTTCTGGCAGACACCACCATCAACGAGCGCCCAACTGCGGATGAACTCGCCTACATCGCCAAAGAGACCGCTGCTGTAGCCCGGCGCATGGGGCACGAGCCGCGCGTCGCGTTCCTCTCCTATTCGACCTTCGGCAATCCGTCGGGCCAATGGCTCACGAATATTCGCGAAGCTGTTGCGATCCTGGATCGGGAGGCCCCCGGCTTTGAATATGAAGGTGAGATGGCGCCCGATGCCGCGCTGAACCCGACGGTGATGAAGCTCTACCCGTTCAGCCGCCTGTCCGGCCCGGCGAATGTGCTGATCATGCCAGGGCTGCAGTCGGCCAATCTCTCGGCCAAGCTGCTACGCGAGTTGGGCTCGAACACTACGGTGGGGCCGATGCTGCTGGGGATGGAAAAGCCGGTCCAGATTGCGCCGATGACCGCAATTGCGCCCGACGTGCTGACACTCGCCGTGCTGGCGAGCGCGGGAGTGGTTGGCTAGGCCGTGAGCCCGATGCACGAAAATGCGCGGCGCACGAAAAGGCCCGGCACTCATGGAGCGCCGGGCATAATTTCCAAGCAGATGTTTGGATTTGTATAAGGGTTCGACGGATTAAACGGCGACAGCCTGCTTGTTGACGTCGCTAACTGCGATACCGGTCATGCGGGCATCACCACTCTTGGTGTCGTCGAGGCACTTGCGCAAAACCTGCGCGTCGTTCGTGAGGCCAAGACGCGCTGCAAAGGCGGCGGCGGTTCCGTAACCGGCCATGCCGTAGTGTGCCATGCGCTGGTACTGCGAAATGATTGATGCGTCGCGTACGTCATCATCGGCGATATTGGCGTTGATTGCATGGGCTTCGGCTTCCTTCACGAGGCCTTCCATACCCTTGCAGAATTCACCGCTCGGTTCGGCATTATGCTCCCTGATGAGAACACCGATTTTGCCGAGGCCTTCCTGAATTCCGGCCCTGCCAGCTTCGAGTGCCTCTCCGAGTTCGTCAGATGCAGCGGTCTCGCGCAGCTTTCGCGTCGCTTCGAGCGACTGGCGGTTGGCGCTGTAGATGTCCTGCAACTGGTCGATGTAAAGGTCTTTCAGTGTCTGAATTGCCATGAATTTTTCTCCTCTTTTCGCGTTGGCTTCACTCAACTCGACGAGTGGAGGACGGAGAAGTTCCGAGAAAAGTGTTTATTTTCAATATTTTGCGATGAGCCGTG
>JBCBKF010000053.1:0-11518 GCA_038522255.1 Pseudomonadota bacterium | reverse complement strand
CGACTGCCCGGCCTGATCAGGCGGGTCGAAGAAATGTTTCCGCCCAAAGGCGGCGCGCCCGACCCTGCGCCACTGCCGAAGATCAAACTTATGACCGACCGCGCCGAGGGCTCAGGCGGCGGCTGGTTCGGCTATTTCGTCGCCGGCCTGGCAGGCGCCGGTGCGATGTGGGCGGCGGCAGCGTGCGGCCTTCTGGGTTAGACCGGCTTTGGCTCTGAGTGCTCGCCAGGTAGCGCGCGGGCTCCAGACATCATCCGCGCGCCGATAACGCACAAGATGAGTGTCACTGCTTCCACCACCATGGGCGGCAAAAAGCCATCAAACGTCCCGTCTAGCGCCAGGCTAAGCGCGCGCGCGCTCACCGCGATACCCATAAACGCCGCAGTGACCAGCAAGAGCTCACCACGCTGTTTCCACACACCGATCAGCGCGCAGCCGCCCGCGACCCAGAAAAAGCCCGTGAGATCAGCGCGAATGGATGCGAGGCCGTGAGCGCCCTTGGCTTCGAGCCCAAAATTGCCACCCATTCCGACCGGATCAAAGAGAAAACTGGCCCCCACGAATAGAAACATCAGGCCTAGAAGAACGATCAAAACGCGCACGGCGATAAACATGGCGACTCCCATCAATGTGTTCCATCATCGCTCTGCCGAGCCGGTCGCGCCATGGCAAGCACTCTTGCCCCGCGCACGAAGCCCATCGGGAAAAGGCTCGGCATAAGCGTAAATTTAACCATCCTACCCCACAAAGTCCCGAGGATTTCGCGCGCGCGACCAAACCAGTGCAAAGCGGTTGGCGCGAGGGCCGGGGGGCGCTAGACCGTTAACAACAACAAAGAGAGACCCGCGCTGGCAACGAGTTGGCGTTGTGAAGTGGACGAACTGAGGAAGTGATGTGACGAGCCTGCTTTGCCCTATGCGCCTTCTTGAAGGGCGCGTCCTGTGAGCACCGCGCCGCTGGAGGTTGTGGGCCCGCGGATCCTGCTTGTCGTGGGAGGGGGCATTGCAGCCTACAAATCGTGCGAGTTGGTCCGCCTGATCCGCAAGGGCGGCGGTGATGTTACTTGCGTTGTTACCAAAGGCGGTCAGCAATTCGTGACGCCGATGTCGCTTGCCGCGCTGAGCGAAAATGAGGTCTACACCACCCTTTGGGACCTCAAGAATGAGGCCGAAATGGGCCATATCCAACTGAGCCGCGAGGCCGATCTGATCGTTGTGTGCCCGGCAACGGCTGACCTGATGGCAAAGATGGCGGCGGGAATTGCGGATGATCTGGCCACCACCCTGATCCTTGCGACGGACAAGCCGGTGATGGCGATCCCGGCGATGAATGTGCGGATGTGGGAGCACGAATCCACGCAGCGCAATGTTGAGGCTCTGCAGACAGCGGGCGTCGATGTGCTGCACCCTGATGAAGGCCCGATGGCGTGCGGCGAATTCGGCTATGGTCGCCTGCCAGAGCCTGACGCCATCTGGCGCGCGATTGCAGGCCATTTCGATATTCCTGTGCCGGAGACGACGCCGGCGCCGATGGCTGCCAACGATTCGATCGAAGCGCTTGAACCTGAGGATGAGAGCGCGGAGAGCACTGGCGGGCTGGGCGGGCTATTGTCGAAGATCATCCCGCGCTCCACGGCTAAACGCAGCCACGAAGATATCGAGGTCGAATATCAGGATCTCGAAATGCCTGAGGACTTTGATCCTGATGAACCGCTGCCCGAACTGCCAGGTGATGAGATTCCTGAGTTCGATCCGGCGGGAGCGGGACCCTTGCTGGCCAAGAAAGGCGGCGCCGCCGCGGCGCCGCCAATCGATCCCGAGGCAATCAATCACGAAGTGAACGAACGCCAGTCGCCGCCTGAAGTTCTGCCGGAAGAGGGCGAGGATGACGCAGCGCAAGAGCCTGACAGCGAGGAATTCGAGGTTGAAGCGGAATGCGACGCCCAAGCCGAACCCGAGCCAGAGGCAGAGCAAGCGCCCGCTGCAAAGGCGTCCCAACCCAGCGAAAATCCGAAGGTTGAGGTTGGTGCCATCATTTCCGAAGCCGGCGATGCGCTTGCTGGCGGCGATTTTGACATAGATGCCGATTACAAGCCGCTGACCGGGAAGCACGTTGTCATCACCGCTGGCCCTACATGGGAAGCGATTGATCCTGTCCGTTACATTGCCAACCGGTCAAGCGGGAAACAGGGTTTTGCCATTGCGGCGGCAGCGGCAGCTCTGGGCGCGCGGGTCACGCTGATCGCTGGGCCGGTCGCCTTGCGCACGCCTGACGGGGTCGACCGCACCGATGTCGAGAGCGCAGCTGAAATGAATCAGGCCGTGCGCGCCGCATTGCCCGCCGATGTCGCGATCATGGTTGCCGCCGTGGCGGATTGGCGCCCGCGTCAATATGTGAGCGAAAAGATTAAGAAACGCGGCTCGGCACCGCCAGCGCTGATGCTCACTGAGAATCCCGACATCCTCACAAATCTGGCCGGAAGCGACAAGCGTCCCGAACTGGTGATCGGCTTTGCCGCCGAGACCGAGGACGTGATCGGCAACGCCAAGAAAAAGCGCAAACGCAAGGCCGCCGATTGGATCATTGCCAATGATGTCTCGGGCGATGTGATGGGGGGCGACGAAAACGCGGTGCATATCGTCAGCAATGAAGGCGTCGAGAGCCTCGACACGATGCCCAAGCACGAAGTGGCCATGGCACTCGCCCAACGCATTGCGGAAACCCTGACGGCGGAGGCCGCCGAGTGACCGCCCCAGTGCGCGTCTCGATCAAGCGGCTGGAACACGGTGCGGATCTCCCGCTGCCCGCCTACGCAACGCAAGGTGCGGCGGGAATGGATGTGGTCGCAGCACAGCCAGTTACCCTGAAGCCGGGCCAGCTCTGCGCGGTGCCGACCGGCTTTGCGCTGGCGATCCCCGTGGGTTACGAAATCCAGGTGCGCCCGCGCTCTGGCCTCGCTTTCAAGCACGGGATCACCGTTCCCAACACGCCGGGTACCATCGACAGCGATTATCGCGGCGAATTGCGTGTGCTGCTCATCAACCACGGCACCGAGGCATTCAGCATCGAGCGCGGCGACCGGGTGGCGCAATTGGTGCTTGCACCGGTGCAGCAGGCAGCCTGGGACGAAGTTGAGGAACTGGGTGCCACAGCCCGCGGCGAAGGTGGCTTTGGTTCCACCGGCGGTGCATCGGGGCTTTAATTGCAAGCCTGATGGATCTGCGGCCTGATCTTTGCGTGCTCCAAAAACCAAAAAGGGCGGCGCCGATCCCCTGGCGTCGCCCTTTCCGTCCCATCCAAGGGTGTGGTTTTGCAGCTTTAAACTACACTATCAATCCTCGCGGCGCACGGTCTTTTCGTCGTCGCGAATGGTAATGCGCAGCGTTTCGCCCGAATTGCCGGGAAAGTCAGTGAACAGCGCGTCGACCAGATTGGGGACGATGGTTTGCAGCTGGTTGGAGCGCGATACGCTTTCCGCGCGGCCTTCAAAGACACGCTCGCCCGTTTTGGCGTTGTCGATCTTTACATCGATATCGCCGGTATAAATCGTGTAGCTGCGCACATTGGGGCCAGCAAGGAACGGGTCGTAAAAGCCGAAAGCGAAATTGCGGCGATATCCGAAGCCCCCAAACCCGCCAAACCGGCCAAAGCCTGCAGCGCCAAATCCGCCCGTGGTCCGCACCCGCTCACGTCCATTGTCGACGCCGTAATCAAAGCTCACGATAAGATCAGCCACTTGCGGTGAAGCAGCTTGCGAATAGCCGACTTCGGTCAATTCAGCGGCGACATTGTTGGCGTAAAGCCCGAATTCGAGGCCACCATCCAATTTGGGATCTTCCGCCACGACAGCGAAAGTCTGGCCTTCGGGGGCGGGCAATTGCGCGGCGAACCGCGAGACATCCGCCTTGAACGGTGTCGCGCAGGCCGCGAGGCCGAGCGCGGCGGTGCTTACGAGAAAAACAGAAGATATACGGCGCGAGCCGTTCGATCGATCGCGCGGTGCGGTGGAGGTGGTGGAGTGAGAACGGTTCATGGAGCAATTCCTTTGCGAGTACCCTTCATGTGGACCCAATTGGTCTGTGTCCAGTGACGAATGCACCGCCTCCAGTGCGAATGGGGCTGTGGCTCGCTGGTTTACGCAATCTCGCGCATCGCTGGTTTGCTTTAGTCCCACCGCATCGGTCAACCGACTCTGGCGCCGGTAATTGTAATCACCGGGGCTGAACAAGGTTTGAATGGCTGCGATTTCAGCGCTCTCGCCACCAGGATCGATTTATCCCCGCACTAGCCCAAGCGCCTTGTAGGCAGCATTGAGCGTGGGCGTACCGCGCTCGCGCGCTTGGGCAGCGCCCCGCGCCAGCACCGCATCGAGCGTCTCGCGGTCATCCTTGAGCGCGCGGAACCGCTCGCTGATGGGCGTGAGCGTTTCTACTAGAAGTTCGCCGAGGCGCGGCTTGAACGTCCCAAACCCCTGCCCGCCATGCTCAGCCAACACCGCCGCTACGCTCTGGCCGGCCAGCGCCCCGTAAATGGTGATGAGGTTGAGCGCTTCGGGCCGATCTTCCAGACCTGCCTCCTCGCTTGGGAGGGGTTCGGGATCTGTCTTCGCCTTTTTCACCTTCTTCATGATCGTCTCGGCATCGTCCGATAGGTTGATGCGGCTCATATCGGAAGGGTCGGACTTGCTCATCTTCGCAGAGCCATCGCGCAAGGACATGATGCGCGCCGCTTCGGGAGGAATGATGGACTCTGGCAAAGTGAAGACCGGCGCGTCTTCCGATGCAAAATCGTTGTTGAACTTCTGGGCAATGTCGCGCGCAAGCTCGAGGTGCTGTTTCTGGTCTTCGCCCACCGGCACATGGGTCGCCTGATAAAGCAGCACGTCTGCCGCCTGCAGCACCGGATAGGTGAACAGCGCAATCGACTGGCCCTCGCGATTCTTGCCCGCTTTGTCCTTCCACTGCGTCATACGGTTGAGCCACCCCATGCGCGCGGTGCCGTTGAGCAGCCATTGCATTTCAGGGTGCGCGGGAACCTGCGCCTGATTGAACAGGATCGTCCTGTCCGGATCGAGCCCGCAGGCGACGAGCGTTGCGACCAGTTCGAGTGTCGAGGCGTGCAGTTCGCGCGGGTCGTGGGGCTGGGAAAGCGCATGCAGGTCCGCGATGAAGATGAGGCACTCACCGCCCGCAGCATGCGCATCATCCTGCAATTTCACATAATTGCGGATCGCGCCGAGGTAATTGCCCAGATGCGGTTTGCCGGTGGGCTGGATGCCGGAGACTACGCGCATGTCACTCTGCTTTCTCTGATTGTGTCACTGATGGCCTGCGCATGAGCGCAGCGATCCGCTGGCGGTCAATCGCTCCCAGAGCAAAGGCAAGCCCGAAATAGACGATCACCGCCGCCGCCACCAGCGCGGCCAGCGCTCCAAGCCGGGCGAACAGCCCTGCCGAATACCAGCCGGCGAGCAGATCGTTGGTGTAATAAAGCGCAGCCCCCATCGCCGCCGCCGCAACCGCCTGTCGCCCAAGGCGCAGCAGCAGCTTGCTGGGCACCCGGTAGTGACCGCGCATGGCGAGCACGACGAGCAGGAAGCCGACATTGATCCATGCTCCCACCACGCTCGCCAGTGCTACGCCAACCACGCCCAGCGTCCCCAGCACGCTCACGGCAAAGGCGATGAACACTGCGAGCGAGATAAATGCCGCGACGACCGGCGTCCTCGTATCGGCGCGGGCGTAGAAATTGGGCACCAGCACTTTCACTAGCACGTAAGCAGGCAGCCCCAGCACCAGCACGGCCAGCACCTCGCCCGTCGCGGCTGCATCGGCCAGATCAAACCGGCCGCCCTGGAAAATCATGATGACGAAGGCCTCAGCGCAGATTGCCAGAGCCACCGCCGCCGGGATGGTGAGCAGCATGGCAAGCTCGATCGCGTCGGACTGGATGCGGTCCGCGCCTTCCTTGTTGTCTCCGCCAACAAACTTCGAAAGCGTCGGCAGGATCGCGGTGGATAGTGCGATGCCGATAATGCCCAGCGGCAATTGGTTCAGCCGGTCGGCGTAATTCATGTAGGAGACCGACCCGTCCTCAAGCTGGTTGAGGAAGTACAGCTGCACCAGCGTGTTAACCTGATACGCGCCCCCGCCAATCGCGGCGGGTAGCGCGATGATGCCCAGCCGCTTAACCTCAGGCGTCAGGCGCGGCAGCAACAGCTTGGGCCGAAATCCTTCCACCCGTGCCCAGTAATACAGCCAGGCGAATTGCATCACGCCTGCCCCCGTCACCGCCCATGCAATGCCATATGCGACCTCTTCAACGCTTGCGCCCGTCGTGGTGGCGAACCACTCGCCTGCCAACAGCGCCGCTATAAGGACCAGGTTGAGGATGATGGGAAAGCTTGCGCCGGGTGCAAAGCGCGAGACGCTGTTGAGCATTCCAGTGAACAGGGTCACAAGGCTGACGAGGATGACGTAGGGAAACATGATCCGCGCAAAGTCCACCGCCAGCGGGAAGCTCTGCGGATCGACCGGCTTTTCCGAAAGCAGGTAGATGACGCCGGGCATGGCGATCTCGAACACCGCCACCAGCCCGATCAGCACGGGCAGGAATACGCTCAGCACATCGGCGCTGAAGCTCTTGGCGTCTTCGAGGCCTTCCTCGCGTGTCTCGCGCCCATCCAGCCGTTTAGAGAACATCGGCACAAAGGCCGCTGAAAACGCGCCTTCGGCAAACAGGCGGCGAAACACATTGGGGATGATGAAGGCCTGAAACCACGCATCGGTCACCGCATTGGCGCCGAGCACGCGCGCAAAGATCATCTCGCGCGCCATGCCAGCGACGCGGCTGACCAGCGTCAACCCACCGATTGTCCCGACATTCTTGAGGAGGCTCATCGCGCGTTTGCCCCAGGCGTCAGGGCGCGCGCCGCTTAGGCTTCACCCTGAGGCTTGGGGATTTCGTTCTCGCCAAGGCCCTGTTCGGCTCGGCGCTGCGCAAGTTGCTGCGCATAGAGGCGGTTGAAATCGATCGGGTCAATAAGCAGTGGCGGATATCCTGCATCGCGCACCGCATCAGCGATCACGCGGCGCGCAAAGGGGAAAGTGATCCGTGGCGCTTCTGCGTAAAGGAAAGCATGCGCCTGATCTTCGGGAACATTGCGAATGCCGACAAGGCCGCAATAGTCTAGCTCGACCATGTAAAACGGGCCCTTTTCGCCGGTCGCCGCGATGTTCATTTTCAGAGTGATCTCGTGGACCTCTTCGCCCTTGGGCTCAGCACCGATGTTGAACTGCACGTCGACCTTGGGCTGGTCGGTCCATTGAAAGACATCGGGTGCGTTGGGATTTTCGACCGACAGATCCTTGACGTACTGCGTGATGATCGCAGCCGCAGGCTGATTATCTGCACCGTTGGCACCAGCTGCAGGGTCGTCGAGATTGGTGAGCACATCGCCTTCATCGGCCATAATGGGTGTTTCTTTCGCTTGAACTGAACAATTCGGAGTTGAAAAGAGCGCAAAGCGCATCCGCTCTAATGCAAAGCCCGCTGCGCCTAGCAGGGGTCTCGCTGGCTCGCAACACTACCGCCAGCGTCGCACAGTGAAGCGAGCGTGTCGCCTAAAGGTTCTGTTCAGCGCAAAAAAGTTACCACAAAGCCTCTCTTCACTACTGAAACAGACCGATCGTTTGTTGTCGATTTGTATTTGAAGCCTATGTTAGGCATGAACGAGTTGGCATGGCGTGAGGAGCGGCGCCAACACCATCTGAGCAAACCGGGTAATTGATGTGATAGCAGAAATAGTCATCCTCGCCATGATCGCCGCGTTTTTGGGCCTGCGGCTTTATTCCGTGCTAGGCCGCCGAGCCGAGCATGAGGAGGAATCGGTCCCCAACCGGTTTGAAAACCCGGAGAATCAGCCTGGTCAGCCACACGGGCAGGCGCAATCCGCAGCGCCCGCATCACCTCCCCGTGCAACGCAGCTTGAAGGCGTGATGCCCGCTGTCGAGCGCGGCATTCGCGAGATCGCCTCCGCTGACAGCCGGTTTGAGCTTGGCAGCTTCATGGAAGGCGCGCGCGGCGCATATGAAATGGTGCTCGAGGCATTCTGGGCCGGTGATCGCGACACGCTGCGCGAGCTGTGTGATGACGATGTATTCGAAGGCTTCAGCGCCGCTATCGACGCGCGTGACGCAGCCGGCGAAACGCTGGAAAATTCGCTGGTTCGCCTCGAAGAAACCCGCATTCATTCTGCGTCTCTGGATGGACGCGTGGCTCGAATCGCGGTTTTGTTCGTGGCCGATATCGCAGCCGTAACGCGCGACAAGGATGGCAATGTCATCGCCGGATCGCTCGACGATGCGATTGAAAGCCGTGATGTCTGGACCTTCACCCGCGATGTTCGCTCGAAAGACCCGAACTGGGTACTCGACGAAACCGACGAAGGGTAAGGCGCTCCGGCTTTGTGCGCCGCACTGGCGACCAGCGAAGCAACCCGTTAGGCGCTTCGCGTCAGGAGGACCGAAAGCGTGGGTGCGCCACCTCAATCTGTGATTCGCATCCCTGTGGCTATGGCGCTCGCCGCCTCGCTAGTGGCTTGCACCATTATCCCCGATGCACGCCCTCCCGCATCCTATGGATCGCCAGTGCCGCCCTCCACGGCTACCCCGGCCGCCAGGTCCACTGCCTCAAGCGCCGCTATACCCGCTGCCACCGCTGCGCTGGCCGGTGTTGCGCTGGGACCCAGTGTCAGCACGCTCGCGATCAGCGCTGAAGATGCTGCCAGTGCGCTCGGCAGTTTTGTTGAATCCTGCCCAAGGCTCCTCGCACGTGCCGACACCAGCGGATTGAGCGAAAACGCCAACTGGCGCCCCGCCTGCGAAGCTGCACCCGCGTGGCGTTCCAGCGAGGCACGCTCTTTCTTCACCCGCTTTTTCGAAACCGTCCGCATCAGCGATGGGCGCGCGTTTGCCACTGGCTATTTCGAACCCGAAATTGAAGGATCGCGCGTACAGCGTCCGGGATACACCACGCCCGTCTACGCCCTGCCTGGCGATCTGGTGCGCGCCTGGCCCGCCGGCACGCCGCCGGGAGAGCGGACAGGCCGCGCCCCGCTTGGCCGCTATGATGCCTCGGGCAACCATGTGCCCTATTATGATCGCGCGGCGATCGAGGCCGGGGCGCTGGCCGGGCGAGTGCCGGTAATCGGCTGGGCGCGCGATCCGGTCGAGTTCTTTTTCCTGCAGATCCAGGGATCGGGACGGCTGCGGACGCCCGATGGCGAGGTGATCCGGATCGGATATGCCGGGCAGAACGGGCGCGGCTACACCAGTATCGGGCGCGTGATGCGCGAACGCGGTCTGCTGGGCGATGGGCCGGGACAATACGCAGGATCCATGCAGGGCATCATGGCCTATATTCGCGAAAATCCCGAGGCGGGCCGAGCGCTTATGCGCATGAACCAGAGCTGGGTCTTCTTTCGTGAGCTGACGGGCGATGGACCGCTGGGTGCGCTGGGCGTGCCGGTCAGGCGGGCGTCCTCGGTCGCGGCGGACCCTGCCTTTGTGCCGCTCGGCGCTCCGGTGTGGCTCAATCTCGACCGCGATGAGGCAGACGGGCTGTGGATCGCGCAGGATACGGGCGGGGCGATAAAGGGTGCAAATCGATTCGACACGTTTTGGGGCGCCGGGCCCCAGGCGCGCGCAATTGCAGGCGGCATGTCAGGCCGGGGGGAAGCGCTGGTGCTGCTGCCCAGGGGCACTGTTGCGCGGCTGAATGGAACTGGCCCGTGAGCGCCTCGCGCATCAGTCCGCGGGGCCTGAGCGCACAGGAGCAGGCCGCGTGGGAACGTCTTGCGCAAAGTGTGACGCCGCTCGCCGGGCGCGCGCGGCCAGCCGTGACCAAGGCTGTGCCCGAAGAGCCGTCCAATGGGGCAGGGACGAAAGGCGCGGCCAGACTTTCGCCGAAAAAGAAGGCCGCACCCGCGCCGCTAAAACCCATAGCGCCAAGCCCGATTACCCCGTCGCAAACGGGTCTCGATTCGCACTGGGAGCGGCGGTTTAAATCGGGGCGGATTGAGCCTGACCTGACGCTGGACCTGCACGGCCACACACTCGACAGCGCGCATGCGCGGATCACCGCTGGGCTGGACCAGGCGCGAGCGATGGGCGCGCGCGTGGTGCTGGTGATTGCCGGGCGCGAGCGTCCGGTGGATCCGGCCGACCGCGCCAGTCGTCGCGGTGCCATCCGCGCCAAACTGCTCGACTGGCTCGCCGCTGGGCCGCATGCAGATCACATTTCCGCCGTGCGCAGGGCGCACCGTGCGCATGGAGGCGAGGGCGCGCTTTACCTGATCCTCAAACGGCGGCGTTGATGATTTGACCGGCCGACCGCTCCAGAAAAGGCCCCGCACCTGAACAGCCTGACATTCAAAGCTCCTCCCGCCATCGCCATGTTGACGATGCCCGGAATGGTCAGCGCGCCAAGGCACAGCGTCAGTACCTGGCTGCGGTGTCCCTGCTTATCGCGCGGGCGGGCGGGGATCGAAGCACTGGTCGCCCGCGCTCAAGTGAGTGAGGTGAGGGGGCGGGGTGATTCTGTAGCTTTGAACTACCCTCTGGCCTGTCGATACATCGGCGTCATCACCGGTGAAGAGCCGACCTGAATCTCGCCCATGATCTCAAATCCGTGCCGCTCATAGAGCGAGATGTTTCGCGGATTTGAGGATTCCAGGTAAGCGGGTAGGCCCGCCTCATCGACCACAGCGAGCGCGTGCTTCATCAGGGCTGCGCCAAGGCCTCGCCCCGTCTTGGCAGGGTCTGCGGCGATGATGGCGAGATAATAATGATCTTCATGCGGGTGGAATTCGTCCATCTTGCCAAAGAACGCGCCGATCTCTTCCATTCGGTCTTCAGCGATGGTCGCGCCGAGGATTTCTTCCATGATATCGCCATGGGAGGTCTCACCGGGCGGAAGCCACATGGCCGCAGCGCCCTTGCAGTCTGTTTCGAAAACCGTTCCGCATTCAAAGCTATTCCCGCCAAAGGCTCCTGAGAAGTGGGGAAAGTGGCTTAGATAGATATGCGAATCCGGCCACAGCCAGCGCGCGATCGGATCGGCGCTAAATCCCAGCGTCATCATGTGCTCAATGGCGGTGCGTCGATCCTCGCCCGCCTTCTCGATTCTCGGTAGTTGCACCGTCCACTCCCCCTTCAAGTCTCCAGCGTCCCAATGCGCACTCTACGCGCAACCTTCCAGCGAACCAAACCGGAAGAAAAAGGCCCCCGGCGAGAAGGGGGAACTCGCCGGGGGCCAATTGCGACCCTGACCGAGGGGTGGTCAGAGTTTCGCGGTCACACTGTGTTTTACGCGTGGTGTTCGGCAAAGGTTACATCGAAGCGATCCGCGTTCATCACTTTTGTCCAGGCGGCGATGAAATCGGCGACAAACTTCGCCTGATTGCCGGCCTCGGCGTAGACTTCGGCCTGCGCGCGCAGCTGCGAATTGCTCCCGAAGA
>JBCBKF010000052.1:0-11691 GCA_038522255.1 Pseudomonadota bacterium | reverse complement strand
AGGCGGGCAGGTCGATACGCTCGCGCGTTCGGCGCATCTGAGGTATCGTGAGGCGCTGGGCGAGGATATCGGCGCAATCCCGGAAGGGCTGTATCCCGGCGATTACCTCGTGCCTGTGGGCTGCGCTCTCGCAGATGAATTCGGCGATCAGTACGTCGCTGCACCGGAAGGCGAATGGCTGGTGCTCTTTCGCGAGCAATCCGTTGCCCGGATGATGGACATGATCAAGGCGGACCTCAAGCTGCTGGGGATCAGCCACGATGTCTTCGCCTCCGAAGCCGCGCTGCACCAGGCGGGCAAGCCCGACGAGGCCGAGGCCTGGCTGCGCGCGCACGACCTTGTCTATGACGGCGTGCTCGAAGCGCCCAAGGGCAAGGCCCCGCCAGAGGATTGGGAGCCGGTCGAACTGCCGCTGTTCCGATCAACGAAATATGGCGATGATCAGGACCGCCCGATTAAGAAGTCGGACGGCAAATGGACCTATTTCGGCGCCGATCTTGCCTATCACATGCAGAAGGCCGCGCATGCTGATGCGCTGATTGATATCTGGGGTGCGGACCATGCGGGCACGGTAAAACGGATAAAGGCCGCCGTTGCCGCTTTGTCGGAAGGGAAGGGCAAGCTCACGCCGTTTGACGTGAAACTGGTTCAGATGGTTCAGCTCATGCGCGCGGGCGAGCCGGTCAAGATGTCGAAGCGTTCGGGCAACTTCATCACCATTGCCGACATGATAGAGGAAGTGGGCCGCGACGTGGTGCGCTTCACCATGCTTACCCGCAAGCCCGAGGCGCAGATGGAGTTCGACTTTGCCAAAGTGGTAGAGGCTTCCAAGGACAACCCTGTCTATTATGTGCAGTATGCCCATGCGCGCATACGGCGGTCCTTGCGCAAGGCGGTCGATGAGCACGGAATAACGCCTGATGCAGGCGCACTTGACCGGCTGGGCACGGACGAAATTGCCCTGATCCAGCGGGCCGCGCAATTCCCGCGCGAGATCGAAGCCGCCGCCAAAGCGCGCGAGCCGCACCGCATCGCATTCTACCTCTACGATCTCGCCTCGGACCTGCACGCCTTCTATACCGCTGGTAACAAGGACACGCAAAAACGCTTCATCGTGGAACAGGATCATGCATTGTCGGGCGCAAGGCTTTTCTTGGCGCGCGCGATCGGGCAGGTGTTAAGAACTGGTCTGGGCGTGCTGGGCGTCGAGGCGGTTGAGTCGATGTGATGCAAAAGCGATCCGCGCACGGACAAAAGCAGGTCCCGATCAAAGCCGGGGCCGGTATGCAAGCGCGATCAGGGGACGAAATCCGTGATTATTGAGGCGGAGTTCAACGAGATTGACGACGAGGGCAAGGAAGCAGGCGATGAGCTTGACTTTGCCGATGATGACAGCCTGCCCTGGCTTGAAGCCGATGAAGACGATGCTGGTGCGGGCGGCGTCGACACCGCGCAACTGGTTGGCTTTGTTGCCGCGCTGATCACCATTCTGCTCGTTGCCGTGGGCGGGGTTGCCTACTTCTCGAATGACGGTGGCGGGCCGTTTGCCGTGGCCGATGGCAGCACGATAGAGGCCCCCGAGGGCCCTTATAAAGTGCGCCCCGAAAATGCGGGCGGCAAGGAATTTCCGGGCACAGGAGCGGTGGCGCCGGGTGTCGGCCAGGGCCAGTCGCCCGATTCGCGGCTCGCCGACGGCACGGGCGCGGGATCCGGCAATGCCGACCTTGCGATCAGGATGCCGCCTATCGAAGGGGGGGCGTCGCCAACCGGATCGCCCGGCGCGCAAAACGCGGCCAACTCGCCGCGCGCCTCCGCGCCCAATCAGGCGGGTGCTGGCGCAAGCTCGCCATCTCCTGCCGCACTCCCACCGCCGTCCCCTGCGCCCGCCGATACAGGCCGAGTGGGCGTGCAACTCGCCGCTTACAGCAGCCGCGCACGCGCGGAAAAGGGGTGGAGTGAACTGAGGCGTCAGGCAGAGGCGCTCAAAGACCTCGATCACCGCGTTGTCGAAGGACAGATTGCCATTGGCACCGTGTATCGCTTGCAGGCGGTCACCGCGAACAGGGCCGAGGCGGATGAGCTGTGCCGGACGCTAAAGAGCCAGGGCTTTGATTGCCAGGTCAAGCCCTAAGGAACAGCCCTCTCCAAGCGCGCTCTGAATGCCTTTGCGCGATTTTGCACCTATTTTCCCCGTCCTTTCACCGGTCCGGATGGTTACCGAGCTTGCTTAGCCCCCGCGCGACTGCAAGGCTCATTGCATGACACCTGCCATTTTCGGATGTTCCGGCCCGCGGCTGACGGCTGACGAACGTGCCTTCTTTCGTGAGGCGGACCCGGCGGGCTACATTCTGTTCGCCCGCAATTGCGAGAACCCTGAGCAGCTTCGCGCGCTGACCGACGATCTGCGCAGCCTGCATGGGCGCGAGCGACTGCTGGTCTCTATCGATCAGGAAGGCGGACGGGTCGCGCGCCTGCGCCCGCCGCATTGGTCGCCTTATCCAGCGGGGGAGGCGTTTGATCGGCTCTACACTCTCGCCCCGGCGAGCGCGATTGAGGCCGCGCGCGCCAATGCCGAGGCGATGGCGCTGGAACTGGCCGCGATGGGCATCACCGTCACTTATCATCCGCCGCTCGACTTGCGCCAGCCCGGCGCGCACGACGTGATCGGCGACCGCGCTCTGGGGGCAGACCCCATGCAGGTGGCCGCTATCGGGCGTGCCATCCTCGATGGGCTGGAGCGCGGCGGGGTTACGGGGTGTATCAAGCATATGCCGGGCCACGGGCGTTCGATGGTCGATACGCACAAGGAAGTGCCCACGGTGCGTGAAAGCGCGGCAGAACTGGAAAGCGACATTGCGCCGTTCCGCGCGCTCAGTTCGGCGCGGATCGGCATGACGGGGCATCTTATCTTCCCGGTTTGGGATGCGGACAACCCCGCTACGCTCTCGCCCGCGATTATTCGCGACATCATCCGCGGTGAGATCGGCTTTGAAGGCCTGCTGCTGACCGACGATATCGACATGGAGGCGCTGAACGACACGATCCCCAACCGTGCTGCGCGCGCAATTGCGGCGGGCTGCGACATTGTGCTCAATTGCTGGGCGAAAATGGACGATATGAGGGGGATTTGCGCGGCGGTTCCGGCGCTGTCCGAGGCGGCGAGCGCGCGGCTTGATGCCGCGCTGGAAGGAACGCAAATTGCCGATGAGATCGCCTCGACCCAAGGCGAATTGCTGGCTAAGCGCGATGCGCTGCTGGCGCTGACGGGAGGGGCGGCGTGAGCGCGAGCGACAAGGAATTCTTGCCTGACACGCTGGCCCAATCCGACGCGGGCACTCAAGCCTTCATGCTCACCGGCGAAGCTGCCACCCGGCCAGAGCAAACCGCGCAAGGCTGGGGCGAAGAATCAGCTACCGCCCAGGATGGGGGCAAGCTTTACCTCGACCTGGACGGGTGGGAGGGGCCGCTAGATCTGCTGCTCGACCTTGCACGGCGGCAAAAGGTCGATCTGCGCCAGATTTCGATACTCGCACTGGTTGACCAGTACCTCAGCTATATCGAGCGTGCCGCCAATCTGAAGCTGGAACTCGCCGCGGATTATCTTGTGATGGCGGCGTGGCTCGCATACCTCAAATCCGCGCTGCTGCTGCCCAAGGAAGAGCAGGAGGATCCAAGCCCTGAAGAGCTCGCCCTGCGCCTGCAATTGCGGCTCCAGCGGCTTGGCGCCATGCGCGAAGCGGCAGCGCGGCTGATGGCGCGCGACCGGACCGGGCGCGACATCTTTCTGCGCGGCGCACCCGAAGGCCTGCGGATTGATCGCAAGACCTTGTGGAAGTCTGACGCCTATTCGCTGATCCAGGCCTATGGCCAGGTGAAGGCGCGCACCGCGCCGCGCATCTATCACGTCGCCGATCGCCCGGTGATGACGCTCGACAGCGCGCTGGACCGGGTTTCGGCGATGCTGGGCGTGACGCTGGAATGGATGGATATTCGCGACTTTCTCCCGCCGCACGCCAGTGCTGATCTGCGCAAGTCGGCGCTTGCTTCGAGTTTTGTTGCAGCGCTGGAATTGGCGCGTACGGGGCGGGCGGAGCTTGATCAGGACGGCGCCTTTGCTCCCTTGCGTATTCGCCGCCTGAAGGAAGGGGCGCAAGTGTGACGCAGCTTCCCGAAGATTGCGTCCCCCATGACGATGTGACGCCTGGCACTGCGCCGGACGAGGTCGAGCGCGCGATTGAGGCAACCCTGTTTGCCTCGGAAGAGCCGCTGAGCGTTGACGCGCTCGCCGCGCATCTGGGAGGGCTGGAAAACGCGGCTGTCCGCGAAGGTCTCAAGGCGTTGAGCGCGCACTACGCGCAGCGCGGCGTCCGCCTGGTTGAGCGCGGCAAACGCTGGCACTTCGAAACCGCGTCCGATCTGGCCCATCTCCTGCGGCGCGAACGTGAGCAGGTCCGCCGGCTCAGCCGCGCGGCCACCGAAGTGCTTGCGATCATCGCTTATCACGAACCTGTCAGCCGCGCTGAAATCGAATCGATCCGCGGTGTGCAGACGGCCAAGGGCACGCTCGACGTGCTGCTGGAGGCGGGCTGGATCAAGCTTGCAGGACGCCGTGAAGTGCCCGGGCGCCCGGTGATCTATGCCACGACCCCCGAATTCCTCGATCATTTCGGCCTTAGCTCGCGCCGCGACCTGCCCGGGATCGACGAATTGCGCGCCGCCGGCCTCCTCGATCCGGTCGATGAGGCGCTGGAGGACGCGATCGGCTCTGTGGGTGAGCCCGATGATGAGCCAGCTGATGAAGGGGAGGCAGATGCCGATTTGTCCGATCCAGACAGCGCCTGGGACGCTTGATTACAACGCGTGACTGGCGCGCAAGGCGATCAGGTCCTATATTGGCGTCGAACAAACCAAGGAAAGTGCGTCCCCATGGGTCTTAGCGTCTGGCAAATTGCGATCATCGCTGTGGTTGTCCTCGTCCTTTTCGGGCGTGGTCGCATCTCGGAAATGATGGGTGATTTTGGAAAAGGCATCTCCAGCTTCAAGAAGGGCATGGCCGAAGAGGGCGAAGAAACGCCCGCGAGCAAGGCTCAGATTGAGGCTCCGGCCAAGGATGTGAGCGCGGCGGATACGACAACAACAGAAGCGAGCGATACCGCCAAGTCCTGACCCCGGCGCGCGCCGCACACCCCGTGATCGCCTGGTGGCGGTCGCCTTAACAGTGATGGTCTAAGGAGCAGCGCCAGAAGGCGCGAGATATGTTCGATATCGGCGCGATGGAATTGCTGGTGATCGTGATCGTCGCGGTCCTTGTGATCGGGCCCAAGGACATGCCGCTCGCCATGCGTACCGCGGGTCGCTGGATCGGTAAGGTGCGCAAGGTATCGTCTCATTTCCGCACCGGGATTGACGCAATGGTGCGCGAGGCGGAGCTGGAGGACATGGAAAAGAAGTGGAAGGCGCGCAATGAGGAAATCATGCGCGAACATTCGCCAATGCCGTCTGCGCCGCCTGCTCCTCCGGCCTCTACACCGGCACAAGCGAGCGCCGAAGCGGCAGCCCCACCTGCCATGACCGGCCCAGAAGCAGTCGAAGCACCCGGTGAAGCTGATGCTGAGCCTGCCGACCCGCCGCCGGCAGCGCAGCCCTCGTCGCCGCTTCCTTCTGAACCGTCCGAGAAAGCCTGAGGCACTGAGCATGGCGTTCGATGTCAAGGATATAGATGAGAGCAAGGCGCCGCTGCTCGATCACCTGATTGAGCTTCGCACGCGGCTGTTTCGCTCGATCGTGGCGCTGCTTGTCGCTTTTGGCGGGTGCCTCTATTTTGCCGATTCGATCTTAGGTTTTCTGGTCCAGCCGCTGCGCGATGCCTTCCCGGAAGGGGAGGGGCAATTGATCTTCACCAAGCTGCCCGAGGTCTTTTTTGTCGAGCTCAAAGTGGCTTTGTTCGCAGGCTTCATGGTCAGCTTTCCGATCATCGCCAACCAGCTTTGGGCGTTCGTTGCGCCCGGGCTTTATGCCAATGAAAAGAAGGCGTTTCTGCCTTTTCTGATCGCGACCCCGGTGTTGTTTCTAAGCGGGGCGGCGCTTGCTTATTATGTTGTCATGCCGACCGCGTTCCTGTTCTTCCTTGGCTTTGGCGGCGAGGTGGGAGGGCTTGATGTCAAGGCGCTGCCCGCGACGGGTGACTATCTCAACCTTGTGATGCAATTTATCCTGGCTTTCGGCCTTACCTTCCTGCTGCCGGTCTTGCTGATGCTGCTGAACCGTGCCGGGATTGTGTCGCGCGCGCAATTGGCGGGTGCGCGGCGTTACGTGATCGTCGGCGTTGTGGCGTTGGCGGCGGTGGTGACACCGCCCGATCCGGGCAGTCAGGTGATTCTTGCTGTGCCCTTGCTTGTGTTGTTCGAGGGGTCGTTGTTTTTGATGCGGTTCCAGGAAAAGAAGCTGAACAAACCGGACGAAGAGACCGAGGCGGAGGAGCCGACTGCCGCCGATGCCTGATCATGGGTGCAGGCGCACGTGATTGAAAGAGGCGCGGGGACGCAGTTGCTCGTGCGTATGGGCGCGCTCAGCCATCTGAAAAACAGTGCCTTTTGCACAAAGCCGCCCCTTGGGCGACAGGCAAGGCTGTGCGGTGAAATTCATATTTGGGAGACAAGAAGCCACAGACAAAAAAAGGGCCCCGAGACCGGGGCCCTTTTAACTTTTTGAGTAAGCTTTGGCTTAGCCGCTTACGCCTTCATCATCGTCATCGTCGACCGCGATGATGATGCCGGCAACCACTGCCGCAGCCGCAAGTGCAGCGATCAGCAGTCCGGTTCCTTGAAGTTCGCTTTCGCCTTCCGCCGGAGCGTTCGCACGCTCAAAATTCGCCTGAGCGAGGGCAGGAGCGGCAGCAAGTGAGAGGGCCGCAGCAGCCATTGTAACGGTACGGATCATATTCTTTCTCCTATGAGCTCTTCGTCTTCTTCAGAGTTGCTTGCAAATTAGGCGACCAACGGCACTCTGACAAGGCCTTATATGTATCAAAATATTGCGCGGGTTGCTGAAATATGGCCTTCAATTCAATACTATAGTCAACCGTGACAAATTTGCATCGTTCACCGAGCGGTCAGTCAAGCCTTTCGTAACCGATCATCTATCGAGCGCCGCCAATAGCGATTCTCGTTTATCTGACGTTGCTCAAATCTGAATGAATGTACGCCAGGTCACATTCCTCGCATTTGCCCCGTCCTTGTGACCGATTCATGAAACACACCCTGATTTCAAGTGGCTAGGTGGCAGTACCTATGGATGGCGAAAGACGCTGAGAGCTGCCCTAACGCGCCCTTTCGCCACCGATCCAGACCTCTTCGACCTGCGTCTGCCGAATTTCGGCGGGGGAGGAGAGAAAGGGATCGCGGTCTACCAGCAGGAAATCCGCCCGCTCACCCGGAAGCAGCCTCCCATATCGCCCATCGGCAAACGCCGCGTAGGCGGCATCGGCGGTGTACGCCTTGAGCGCTTCTTCGCGGCTGACGACTTCGTGCGCGCGCCAGCCGCCAAAGGGTTCACCGTTTTCATCAGTGCGGCTGATCGCCACTGCCAGTCCGGCAAAGGGATCGGCGGGCTCCACCGGGGTGTCAGACCCGAATGCGAGCCGACCGCCGGCTTCAAGGACGCTGCGCCAGGCATATGCGCCGCCGAGCCGATCCTCACCCAGCCGCGCCTCTGCCATGTGCATGTCGGACGTCTGATGCAGCGGCTGCATAGAGGCGATCGTCCCATGTTGACCCAATCGGGGAAGGTCGGAAGGGTCTACAATCTGTGCATGTTCGACCCGCCAGCGTCGGTCACCCGTATAGGTTTGCGCCAGTTCCTCGATCGCCAGCAACACGTCGCGGTTTGCCGCATCGCCGATAGCGTGGATAGCGGTCTGGAACCGGTCGAGCGCGGCGCGGCTCATGAGATTGCGCAGCTCGGTCGGGCTCAGCAGCGGCAAGCCCAGCGAATCCATCTTGTCCTTATACGGCTTCAGCAACAGGGCCCCGCGCGATCCCAGCGCTCCGTCGACGAACAGCTTGATCCCGTTCAACCGCAACTTGTCGTCGTATAGCCAGGGGGTTGGGCCCGGTCCGCCGATAAGCTCCATGGTGACCGTGTCGACCGCGTATGAGACGATCCGGATCTGCAGCGTCCCGTTGTCGCCCGCACGGCGAAAGGTCTGCCAGTCCTCCATCGTGGTGCGCATGTCGGCTACTGCGGTGACGCCGTAATCAAGAAGCCGCTCCTGCGCTTTGGCAAAGGCAGCGTCGCGATCCGCCGGGCGCGGTGGCGGAACCACCGAACCAACCAGCGCTTTGGCCTTGTCCACGAACACGCCCGAAGGCGCGCCGCTGTCATCGCGAATGATCTGGCCGCCGGCGACATCCCTGGTCTGCGCCGTGATCCCGGCGATCTCCATCGCCCGGCTATTGGCCCAATTGGCGTGGTTGTCCGCGCGCGCCAGCCAGACGGGCCGGTCCGGCACCACGGCGTCCAGCTCGGCGGCGGTGGGAAAGCGTCCCAGACCCCACTTTTCCTGGTTCCAGCCGCGCCCAAGGATCCACGGCCGCCCCTCATTCGCCTGGGCAAAGGTCTTGATCAGGAACAGCGCCTCTTCGAGCGAGCTTGTGTTCGACAAGTCCAGCGTCAGCGCGCCAAAGCCCAGATCCATGATGTGAACGTGCGCATCGATCATCCCCGGCAGCATCACCCGGCCCTTGCCATCGATCCCGAAATCGGTCTGCGGGCGCTCCTCGCCGCGTTCGAGCGTCTGCGTGATCACGCCCTCATCGTCGAACACAAGGGCCGTGAAGCGCTTTAGCTCGCCATTTTCGTCAATCGTGAGCCCTTCGACATTGTCGACCAGGGTATCGGCCTGCGCGGGCTGGGCGAGGGTCGCCAGCAAAGCGGCGGCGACGGCGCGGAGTAAGGATTGCATCAAGGGACTCAGACTTTCAGGGTTTCGATTTGGGCAGGCGGGTGATCAGCGCACTTGTATCAAGCCTTTGGCCACCTTGCGCTTGCACATCGGCGTAGAACTGATCGACCAGCGCTGTGATAGGCGAGGCAAGGCCGAGCCGCTTCGTCTCATCAAGCGCGTAGCCCAGATCCTTGCGCATCCAGTCGATCGCAAAGCCAAAGTCAAATTCATCTGCGGCCATTGTCGCCCAGCGATTATCCATCTGCCAGCTTTGCGCTGCGCCGCCGGCAATGGCCTCGTAGGTCTTGTCGAGATCGAGCCCTGCGCCCTGGGCCAGCCGAATCGCTTCGGAAAGGCCGCCAAGGACACCGGCAATGCACATCTGGTTGGCCATTTTGGCGGTTTGCCCCGCACCTATGGGCCCGACATGAACGATAGCCTTGGCGTAATGGTCCATGATCGGCTCAGCGCGCGCCATGGCATCGGCGGTGCCGCCGCACATGATCGCTAGCTGGCCGTTCTCCGCTCCCGCCTGGCCGCCGCTGACGGGCGCATCGATAAAGCCGACCCCCTTCGCATTGCACACCGCGCCGACTTCGCGGGCCTTGGCAGCAGAGGTGGTGGTGTGATCGACAAGCAGAGCGCCGTTCGCCATGGTCGCAAGCACGCCTTCTTCGCCAAGAGTGACTTCGCCGAAGTCTTCATCGTTACCAACGCAGGTAAAGACAATGTCAGCGCCGCTGGCGGCCGTGGCGGGCGTTGCAGCGAAGGAGACCGAGAGAGCCTGAGCCTCCCATATATCCTTCCACTTGGCAGCGCGCTGGGGCGAACGATTATACACGGTGACGCTGTATCCGGCGCGCGCCAGGTGGCCGGCCATCGGTCCGCCCATGACGCCAAGCCCGATAAATGCCAGTTTCTGCGAAGTGCTCATACAATTGGCCTAATGCTTCAGCTCGCGCTTGCCAATCGCGGCGATCGACCTGTCCAAGACTTCCATGATTGCCCTTGCGTCCCGCTGGGCCTAGGGGCGCAGGTGTCATGACCAGCCAGAGCGCCATCGCCACTCCATCCGACCTTACCATCGATCACGTCCGCGCCGCCGCCGCCCGGATCGAGGGCGCAGTGGTCAAGACGCCGATGATGCACTCGATCACGCTGTCCGAGATCACCGGCGCTGAGATCTGGCTGAAGTTTGAAAACCTTCAATTCACCGCCGCCTACAAAGAGCGTGGGGCGCTCAATGCGCTGTTGCAGCTGACGGAGGAGCAACGCACCCGCGGAGTGATCGCGGCCTCAGCAGGCAATCACTCTCAGGGTCTCTCCTATCACGGCACGCGCCTTGGCGTGCCCGTGACCATCGTGATGCCCAGCACCACGCCGACCGTGAAGGTGATGCAGACCGAGAGCGTTGGCGGCAATGTCGTGCTGTTCGGTGAGACCTTTGACGATGCCGCGGCGCATGCGCGCGAGCTGGAAGTGGAGCGCGGGCTTACCTTCGTTCATCCCTTCGATGATCCGCACATTGCGGCGGGTCAGGGGACCACCGCGCTCGAAATGCTGGAGGTGAAGCCCGACCTTGATTGCCTCGTCACGCCGATTGGCGGCGGCGGCTTGATCAGCGGCATGGCGACCGTTGCGCGCGCGACCAATTCCGATATCGAAGTCGTGGGCGTGCAGGCTGAGCTGTTCCCCAGCATGTACGCTGTGATCAAAGGCACCGATCCGGCTTGCGGCGGCGATACTCTGGCAGAAGGGATTGCGGTGAAACGGCCCGGAGCCTTCACATCGCAGGTCATCGCAGAGCGCGTCGACGATATCCTGCTGGTGGACGAACCGAGCCTGGAAAAGGCGGTTTCGCTGCTGCTTCAGATCGAGAAGACGGTGGTCGAAGGCGCTGGCGCTGCGGGGCTGGCGGCGGTGTTGGCCAACCCGGAACGCTTTGCGGGCAAGACGATTGGCCTCGTCCTGTGCGGGGGCAATATTGATACGCGGCTGCTTGCCAACGTGTTGCTCCGCGATCTCGCGCGGCAGGGCCGGCTCGCGCGGTTGCGCGTGACCTTGCAGGATCGCCCGGGCGCCTTGTTCAAGGTGATGCGCCTGTTTGATGAGCATAACGTCAACATAATCGAGATCTACCACCAGCGCATCTTTACGACGCTCCCGGCCAAGGGGTTGATCACCGATATCGAGTGCGAGGCGCGTGATGCCGCGCAAGTCGAACGGCTGGTCGGCGCTTTGCGGCTGGCGAAATACGCGGTGCAGGTTGTCGAACTGAACTAAGGCGAATCGAGCCTAGCACGCTGCGCTTACTGCCCCTTTATTGATAGCTCGCCTGCGGTTTGCCTCGAAACGAGACAATTCGTCCTGGCCGCCCGAACTCGGTCCGATCTGGCGTAATTCCGGGGGCTATTTTGTGCAAAGTAAGGCGATATTTACCCTGTTTCGTGGTTAAGGGTCTTTTACCGGGGAACCCTTGCAGGCATAACATTGTCTTAACAAAGTCCTCGCCGATTCTCCCATTCGTGAAGGAAACCGCAGCCCCGTGACGGCTCCAATCCGCTTTCCCCGTTTCTTCGTGACGAGCCCTGCGCCGTGTCCGTATCTTCCGGACCGTCAGGAGCGCAAGGTTTTCACGGAACTAAAGGGCGGGCACGCGGATCAATTGAACGAAGCGCTGGGCCGGATCGGATTTCGCCGCAGTCAGACGGTCGCTTACCGCCCAAGTTGCCTTGGCTGCCAAGCGT
>JBCBKF010000051.1:0-11850 GCA_038522255.1 Pseudomonadota bacterium | reverse complement strand
CCGACCGGTACGACAGAATGGCGACCCGCAACGGCTTTGCCCCATCGCGATCCACGGCCGCCAATTCGCCGGGCGCCTCGTCGGGCAGATAGGGAAGTTCCAGCATAGACGCGAGATCAGCCGATCAGACCAGCGTAGAGGCACACCGGAAAAGCCATGCAGTGCCCGGGCGAAGGTTGCAAAAAACGTATCATCTCGGACATGTCCTTAGCATCAAATCAATCGCCCGATACCTCTAATGTCAAGCATTACCGGCACGAATTGTCCCTTTTCGGCATCGCCGCCATGATGACGTTACGGCAGCCGTTGCCGGGCGTTGTTCCAGCGCGGCACATGCCCGTGGGCTCGCATGACAGTTCGCTCGGCACGGTCACGATATTCCCTTGTCCTGTCCTTCCCAAAAGGGGCGCCTCAGCTCGCGCTTGAGCACTTTCATCGCGCCGGACAATGGCAGCGGGTCAGCGCGGAAATCTACCGATTTGGGCACCTTGAAACCCGCGATTGAGCCCCTTGCATGCGCGATGATGTCTGCCTCGCTTGCTTCTGCGCCATCTTTCAGCACCACGATAGCATGGACTGCTTCACCCCAGGTCGCGTGCGGAATGCCGATCACAGCCACCTGATTGACCGCCTGATGACTGGCGATGGCATTTTCCACCTCGGCCGAATAGACGTTCTCCCCGCCGGTGATGATCATGTCCTTCACCCGGTCGACCAGGAACAGATAGCCGTCCTCATCGAAATAGCCTGCATCGCCGGTATGGTACCAGCCGCCGCGAAACGCCTCTTGCGTGGCCTCGGGCTTGTTCCAGTATTCACGCATGAAATTGCCACCGCGCGCGCAAACCTCACCTATTTCGCCCAGCTTTACCTCTACGCCGTCTTCATCGAGGATCACGACATTAAGCCCGACCACCGGCTGCCCGACCGAGCGTATACGCTTGCCGCCTTGGCGGTGGTCATCGGGCGAGAGGCTGGTGAGGATCGCCGAACTTTCCGTCATCCCGTAGCCCTGATAAAGATCGAGGTCGGGAAAGAGCGTAAGCAATCTGTCGAGCGTCACCGCAGGCATAGGCGAGGCGCCGTAGGTCAGCTGGCGAAGCGAGGCGAGGCGCTCGGGCGCGAAATTTGCATGGTTCACCATCATGCCGATCATCGTCGGCACCATCAGCGTTGATGTAACCTTGTTTCGCTCGATCTCGCTCATCACGAGCTCGGCTTCGAAGCCCGGCACGATCACCGTCGTCCCGCCCACGATATAGGTCGTCACCAGCGTGCCCATTGAGGCAACGTGAAACATCGGGGTCTGGATGAGGCTCACCGTGTCGGGGCCCAGCGTGGGCCGCGAAATCCGCGAGTGGTACATGTTCAGGATCAGCGCGCGCTGGGTGAGGACGACGCCTTTGGGCAGGCCCGTGGTCCCGCCTGTGTACATCAGGACAACGACGTCCTCTTCCTCAGGCTCTTCGGGCACTTCGGGCTGGGCAGCGGCGAGCACGTCTTCGTAGCGGTGGTCGAACGGTCCTTCACCCTCGCCGATCAGAACCACCCGACGCACCGGACAGGCGTCGCTCACCGCCATCGCCTCACGCAAAAGCGGGGCAAAGTGCTGATCGACAAACACCACTTCGACGCCTGAATCGCAGATGATGTAATCAAGTTCCTGTGCGCTCAGCCGAAGGTTCAGCGGGTTGACCACACCGCCGCCCAGAAAGGCTGCGTGATATAGCTCCAGATAGACATGCGAATTGCGCGCGAGAACGGCAAAGCGATCCTCCCGAGCAAAGCCGAATTGGTGGCGCAGCGCGTGGACGAGGCGAAAGACGCGGTTTGCGTGCTCTTCAAAAGTGGCGGTGAAACTTGCGTCAACCACTGCCGGGCGCTCTCTGCCAAGACCGAGCGCCGGCATGAAGCTGCGATGATAGATGAGCTCCTTCATCAGCCCTCTCTCCCCCTTGATTATCTGCTTGGTTCAGCGGCCTTTGAAATCCGGCGCGCGTTTTTCGACATAGCTGGTGAAGCCTTCGCGAAAGTCCTCGGTTTGCGTGGCGAGGTCCTGCTCGCGGTCGGAATCGGCAAAGGCTTCTCCATAGGGCTGGTCAGCCGCCGCCCAGATCTGGGCCTTGATCGAAGCGAGAGAGCGCGGGGCGCTATTGGCCGCGATCCCCTGCGCGTATTCGGTTGCCCTCGTGATGAGCTCCGCGTCCTCGAAGCTCGCATTCACCACGCCCAAAGCCTCAGCCTCAGCCCCATCAAATCGGCGCGCAGTGTAAAGCAGATCCGCCGCCTTGGCAGGGCCGATGAGGCGGGTGAGCAACCAGGCCGCGTTCTTCTCGCCCGGAATGCCAAGCCGCGCAAAGGTCGCGTTGAACATCGCTGAACGGGCGGCAAGGCGGATGTCGCACTGAAGCGAGAGGATGAAGCCCCAGCCGAAGACGGGCCCGTTGATCGCAGCGATGACGGGCTTGCGCGCAGTGATGAAATCACCCCAGCCCTGCGCGTAGAACCGACCAAGCGCCGGGCCGATATCATCGCCCCACTGAAATTCAGGCTTGGGCGGAAGATCCTCGATCGCAGCGCTGCTGGTCCCTTTGCCGATCACCCCCAGATCAAGCCCTGCGCAAAAGGCACGCCCCGCCCCTGTCAGCAGGATGACGCGCGCATGCTCGTCCGCCGCTGCCATTTGGACGCATTCGAACACGCGGCCGAGCATGTCTGGCGTGAGCGCGTTAAGCTTGTCGGGTCGATTGAAGGTGATGGAGGCAACGCCCTTGTCCACCTGATAAAGAATGTGATCGTCGCTCATTGTTTCCGCCTCTCCTCAAGCCCATTGCGCTGCGTTGTGCCGCCGAGTGGGCTGTCAGACTATCCCTTGCCCGACATAGGCCGTGCCCGACAACCGATGTTTGGGGCCTCGATAGAACCGGTATCTTGCAGTCGCTGGCGCGCTAATGTTACCTATTAACAGCGATGGGAAGGCAATCAACCGGATGCGTATCCCCTCGCCAAGTCTCCCGCAAAATTGGGAGGGACAATTAGGGAGTGAGGTGCCATGGTTCGGCTGAGCGACCTGCCCGAGCATGATCGCAATCATCTGCTGATGAAGCAATTGCCGCCGCTGGGCCCGCCGCAATGGGTCACGGCGAGCAAGCCGCTCAGCGAAATGCGCTTTGCTCTTATCACCACAGCAGGGCTGCATTATCGCGGTGATGAGAATTACGTGGGCGCCGACGCATCCTATCGCGCGATTGACGCGCAGGAAGACACCGCTGACCTTGTCATGTCTCATGTCTCCGTCAATTTTGATCGCAGCGGGTTTCAGGACGATGTGAACGTCGTCTTCCCGCTCGATCGGTTTCGCGAATTGGCCGAAGAGGGCGTGATCGGCAGCGTCGCGGATGTGCATTACAGCTTTATGGGCGGCGGGCTGATGCCGGATGCGTATGAGACTTCGGTCCGCTCGCTCGCCCCGCTGTTGAAGCGCGACCATGTCGATGCCGTTTTCATCACGCCGGTCTGCCCCAATTGCACCCGCACTGCGAGCGCGATTGGCTATTACCTCGAAAGCGAAGGCATCATGTCGACGGGGATCGCCCTGGTGCGCGAAAACGCCGAGGCGCTGAAACCCCCGCGCCTGTTATGGGTGAGCTTCCCGCTTGGCTATCCGCTGGGCAAACCGGGGGATACGCGGTTTCAGCGCCGCGTGATCGAAGCAGGACTTGATCTGCTCACACGACCTTCTGGTCCCGTGCTTGAGGACTTTCCAGAAGACGTTCCTGCGGCGCAAACCAAAGTCGTCGAAGCATGCCCGGTGAACTTTGCTCAGCCCACAAGCGATCCCGGCACCTGGAAGGAGCAATTGCGCAGCGAACGTCTGCTGCTCCAGCCGTGGTACGATTTCAGCAAGCGTCGTCGAGGCCGCACCACAGTTGGCCTGTCGAGCGCCAGCATCAGCGAGATCCTCGACATGGTGGGGGGCTGGTCGCGGTCGTCGAGCCAGCCCCTGCCCGATTTTCTCGGCTTCAAGCAAGGGGTTGAAGACGCCAAGGCATGGTACAGCGAAGCCATCAGCGCACAGCCCGGTGACTATGCGCCGGGAGAGGTGCAGGCGCACCTTTATGCGCAGACCCGTTTGGGCGCGGCGCTCAAAGAATACTTCCACCTCTTTATCGATGATCGCCAGTTCGCGCTCTACGCGCGTGCCATCGCCCCCCGCTGGGTGGTCGAGGCGAACACCGGGTCCGAAGCGATCGACAAACACGGCAATGTCATCGAACAGCCCGCCGCAAAAGCCATGCGCGAAGCGCGCGAGGCCAAAGAAGCGCAAACCACGCCCCGCGAGCCAGGAGAGTAAATCATGAAGATCGAACCAATCTGCGAAGGTTTTGGAGCCGACATAACCGATATTGACCTTGCCGCGATCACCGATGGCGATTTCGAAACAGTCTATCAGGCCTGGCTCGATTACGGCGTGCTGCGGTTCAAAGGGCAGACGCTCACCAAGGACAGCCTGCAATCCTTCAGCCAGCGCTTTGGACCGCTGGAGAAGATCCCGGTCGGCCGCCTTACGGATGCGCAAAAAGCGATGATCGACAATTGGTATGTGACCGCGATCTCAAACATCAAAATCAATGGCCGCGCGATCGGCGGACTCGGCAATTCGGAGGCGGAGTGGCACTCCGACATGACCTATATTGAGGTTCCTCCGCCTGCTAGCGTGCTGTTGGGCGTGGAGATCCCCCCGCATGGCGGCGACACCTTCTTCGTTGATCAGCGCGCAGCTTATGAGGCGCTACCCCAGACGCTCAAGGAGCGGGTGGAGGACCTTGCGATCAAGCACGACGCCGCGCATACCAGCGTAGGCGAGCTGCGGGCCGGATACGAACCGTTTGACGACCCGCGCGAGGCGCCGGGCGCGGTCCACGCGATTGTGCGCGTGCATGAGGAGACCGGTGACAAATGCCTCTATCTGGGTCGCCGCGACTGGGCCTATATACCCGGCCTCGAGCTGGAAGAGAGCGAGGCGCTGCTCGATGAGTTATGGAGCCACGCCGTGCCCGAAGACTTCGTGGTCGAGCAGAACTGGACGCCGGGCGACGTGATTATCTGGGATAACCGCCGCTGCCTGCACCGCCGCACGCAAATTGATCCCGCAACGCGCCGCTTGCTGCTGCGCTGCCAGGTTCTCGCACGCGAGACTGCTGCGGCCTGAGGGACGCAGGGGTAACACCCGATCTGATCAGGATATCAGCCGGGATCGTACCAATGAACCTCAGTCTTCCTCGGGAAGCTCTTCTTGTGTCTTGGCCGCTTCGACTTTCTCAGCCACCCGCAAGATCGCCGCTGCGATCTCGACCGGCACTTCTTCCTGGAGGAAGTGGCCCGCCTCGGTCTTGGTCAATCGCGCATCCGGGAAGAATTCCTGCATGCGCGGCAGCGCTTTGGCGAGGATCGGGTCGTTCATCCCCCACACCAGTTCAACCGGCATCCCTTTGAGCGTATTCGCATAAGCTTCTACCTTGCTCATAGTGGCAGTGGTCGGGTGATCGGGGCCGGTCGGCACCATTCTCATGAGCGCAAGGGGGCCTTTGGCATTGCCGCTTTCGATCACGGGACGTCCATAGAGGTCGGACACTTCCTTTGGCATAGAAGCCGGGTCGCCCTGGGAGCCTTTGAGCTCATCGAAGAAGGCGATCAGGTTTTCCATCACAAGCTCGCCGACAATCGGGGTGGCTGCGATCTTGTGCGGGGTGGAAAGCTCAAAGTCCTCACGGGGCGCGGAGAAACCGGTGTTCATGATCACCGCGCCTTCGATAAGGCCCGGATTGTTCATGAGCGAACCCATGCCGATCGCGCCGCCCCAATCCTGGCCAACGTAAATCACGTTCCCAAGATCCAGTTCTTCAAGCGCCGCGCTCATCCAGCGCAGATGATTGTCAAAGGTGTGCTCGCTCGCGGGGATCTTGCTGGAGAAGCCAAGTCCAACCATCGTTGGCATGATCAGCCGGAACTTGTCCTTTGGCAGTTCCTCGGCAACCTTGCGATAAAGCAAGCCGGTGGTGGGGTTTCCATGCTGGAGGTATATTGGATAGCCCTCACCGACCTCAAGGACGTGAATCTTGATCCCGGGCTCAACCTCGATGAAATAGCTCTTGTAATCCTCGGTCACGACTTGCGCTGCGTAATCGGGCAGCGGAAAAGCTTCATACGTGCCGCTTTCCAGCGCAATCGTGCCGCTGCCTTCGGGCGTCACCCGCGATCCATCGCGCGTGATCCAGAAAGCCCCAATCGCCAATATCACCACAAGGACGCCTAGTCCTATTCCGATTTTGCGCAGCATCGCTGTCTTCCTCATCCCAAAGTTTGCCTTTTTATCGCATAATGCGCAGTCTAATGTAAGGCATTAAATGTGACGATTGGTAACGCCTTTGCTCAGGCGCAGGGGCACTTAAGCCTTCACTTTTGAGGTGTTCTTCGTTGCGTAAATGGAAGACAGATAGAGCAGCCCGACAAAGACAAATTCCGGAATGAAGCGCTCTGGCATAAAAGCCGCGCCATGGACTGTACCCGCCACGAACCGCCCAAGGCCAAGGAAAAAGAACATCAGCATCGGCGGATAGTACCAAACGCGTTCGCGCCGGATCACACCGATGAACAAGCACAGGCTCAGCGCGAGACCATGGCTGGCAATGATGCCGACCATCGAGCTTAACGCAAAGCCTCCATCGGGCAGATCAAATCCCCACGCGCGAGCCGCCGTGTCTGGATTGATAAGCGCCGAGGCCCCTTGCAACAGAAACATCAGACCCAGCAAAACCGGCGGGACAAACGCAAGCAGCTTCAAAAATCGAGCGATCATGGCACCCCTTCCTTTGCGCAGCACACGGGGAGGGCGGCGCGGTGCCCCCTACTCCCGGGCGATTTACTTCATCGTGATGGCGGTCTGGAAATGCGGGCGATCCGTGATGCGCTGCACATAGGCGGCGAGGTGCGGCATTTCTTCTGTCACCGCACCGCGGCGATTGGCCATGAAACAGGCGTGTCCGAGCATGATATCCGCACCCGAGAAATCACCGATGAGATAATCTTTGCCCTCCAGCCAATCGTTGACCGGAGCCAGCGCCTTGGTCAGCAGCCGCTGAGCCTGGCCCAATGCCACCGGATCGCGGCGATCTTCGGGCAGCAGGATCGTGTGCACCACGATCGTGTTGATCGGGGGCATCACCATGCCCTCGCAATAATGGAACCATTGCTGATACATCGGCCACATCGGATGATCGACGGCGGGTTTCAGACCGCCATTCTCGTGCCGTTCCAGAATATATTCCACAATCGCGCCCGATTCCCAGATCGTGATGTCGCCATCCTCTAGCACCGGGATACGCCCCAGCGGATGACGTGCGCGGTGCTCATCGGATTTCAGGTCCTTGGGATGGAAATCCATCTTGTTGAGTTCGTAGGGCAGGCCCAGTTCTTCGAGCAGCCAGACAATACGGCCCGCGCGCGAATTGGGGGCAAAGTGCAGTTTCAGCATGGGGAGAGGACCCTGTTCTGGAAGAAAGTTCGGGGCGCGCCGACCCTGCCGCGCCCCAGTGGAGGGCGGTTTAAGCGAGGTCGACCTTTTCCTTGACGATGGCGCTGAGCATACCGCTTGCCTTTTCGAGATTTTCGACGAAGCCAGGCTTCGTCATCATCATTTCGGTGTGCTTCACCAGGTTGGGATATTTGGCCGGATCGGGGAGATGCGTGACCAGCGTGAGTTGTGACATCTGCGCACCAAGCGCGATATCCGCCTGTGAGTATGAATCCCCGACAAGGTACTCTTTGCCCTCGAGCGAGCCTTCGAAATAGTCCCAGATGGGCGGCAGTTTCTCGTTGAATCCAGCCTTTGCTTTTTCCAGTTCGGGCGGATTGCCACCAAAGGCCGGGAACAGGATCGGCCGAAACACTTCCATGCCGGTTGTCATCGCAAGGTTGGTGTCCGCGTATTCTTCAAACCAGGCGATCCGGCCCGCTTCATAGGCGTCTTTCCCGAAGAGATCGGAATTGAATTTCTGGTTGAGGAACAGCGCGATAGCTGAGCTGTCGGCAATAGTGCCGGGAATGCCTTCGGTACCGATGGTCTTGTCGCGCAGCACTGGGATCCGCTTTGCCGGGCTGATTTCGACAAACCAGTCCGGCATGGCCATTATGTTGACATTTTCAAAGTCATAGGCCGCGCCAACGTGGTGCAGGGCGGCTTCGGTCTTGCGCACAAAAGGGGAGGCGTGAGTGCCATAAACCACAAAATCGGACATGAGAGAGGGCCTTTCCTGATCTAATTGTCGTGCTGAGAGGGTAACGAAGATTAATCACCTTGCGCAGGTCTTGCCGCGCCGAGTTTGCCGAAATGTGTCATCCATCCAAACGGACCAGACGCAAAACATACGCCCGGAGAGAATAGGCAGCTTGCGGCCGGCCCGCTTGGCTGGTTGCGCGGTTTAGAACCGCTTGTTGATTGTAACGCCGTACGTCCGAGGCTCACCCGGCGAACCGCTGAACGATCCGGCTTGAGCCACGCCAGGAAATGCGAAAACGATAAACTCATCGTCGAACAGGTTGCGCGCCCACAAAGTGATGCCGAGCTCGCTGGCCGTCGTAACGCCGAGCGACAGGTTAACCAGGTTCTGCTCCCGGTCGAAACCTGACGTCCGGATTAATGCCTCGTCAGCAGGATCATCGAAGAACGGTGAATCGCCCAGATGCGTGTAATCGGTCCGGATGAAAGCATCGAGATCGCCGATCGTGAAGCCGTAATTGGCCGCAAGGTTGAACTGCGTTTCCGCAATGCCCTGGGGCTGCTGGCCTGACACGTCGATCCCCGGCCCGAAATTGGGGAAGCTGTCATACACCGGGTCGAGGAACGTTGCTGCGCCTGTTAACAACAAACCATCCAGCGGGCTCCAGGTGAAATCCACCTCTACCCCGAAAGTCGATTGCTCCTCGGCGTTGGCGAAAACAAAACCGTCGGGAGTAAACACGTTCGTCTGGAAGTTTTCGATCGATTGATCGAACACCGTAAAGTTGAACGAAAAGGTGTCGAAAGCAGCCTTGATACCAAGCTCGTAAACCTCGGCGTCCTCTGGCTCGGCAAAACGCGTGCCGGGCACAAGGTTAGCAACGTTAAGCCCGGCGTCAGTGATCGGCGAGGACGGTGTGGTGGCGAGGACCTGCTGCGTCACCGGATCGACGATCGGGTTGCCCTCGATAAAGTCGGCCGCGAACGGCCGCGAGGTGCGCGACAGGTTCCAGGAAGACGCTTTGAAACCGGTCGCATATGATATGTAGACATTGATCTGATCCGTCACCTCGTAGGACAGGCGAGCGGTGAAATCCGTGCTGGTATCGCGCGTCCGGCCAGTTTCGACGGTGTTGGGAAAATCGAGGAATTCCGGAAACAATTGTAGCGCGGCCAAGGTGCCAAATGGGTTAGCATCGCTTTGCGCCACCGCCAACGCTTGCTGCTGAATGGCGGCATAAGCTTGAGGGTTGCCCTGTACGAACGGCCCAACCGACGTAGGATCCTGAATATTGATGCCTTGCGCCGCCAGAAGTTGCGAAAGGGTCGCGGTGTAGCCGATCTGATCAAGATTAAGTGCCGAGAGCGAATCGTTGCTTTCGCCGAAATACCTCGCGTCCTTTTCATCTTCGGTGTAGCTGACGCCAAACGTTGCGGTCAGCCGATCGGTGATGTTGACATCCACGGTCCCAAAGATCGACCAGGCGGTGTTCTCCTGGCCGCCACCATCTTGTTGACCCTGGCCCGGACCAGCAAATGTTCCAGTCGGCAGACCCACGGCCGCCTCAAGCCCGGGCAACAGCGCCGGGTTGCCAGCAATCCCGCTGAAGAAAGCTCGCGCATCGGTCCCGTAGCGGATGTCATTCAGCACATCGACCGACTCATCGAAGTAGAACCCGCCAATGGTCCAGTCGATCAGGTTGCCCTGACCATAGGACTGCAACCGGATTTCCTGCGTGAACGTTTCAATCTCGCTGGCGGCATCGGTACTGGCGAATATCTGCAGGTCGGTGAAATCGGAATCGTTGTTGCTGACATTCTCGTTGCTGCGCCACGCGGTGATGCTGGTCAGCTCTGCAAAGCCAAGATCGAAGTCGCCCTGCAATGAAAAGCCGTAATTCTCGATCTCGTTGGTCGGAACGACATCGTAAAACACCTCGCGCGAGAAGGGATCTTCAGACACGATGTTCCCGCCAAGCCCACGGACCACATCACCTGTCGGCCCATCCAAAAGGTTGCTGACGCCGCAGCAATTTTCGTCGATCCTGTCGTAATCGGCAACCAGACGGAAGCTGACGTCGAGCGAAGGCTCCCAAAGAATATCGCCTCTTACCCCCCAACGGTTGCGCTCCGAAAATTCCTCACCCGTGCCCAGATCTTCATAGAATCCATCGCGAAAGTTCGCGTTGCCCGATACCTGAACCGCCAGATTGTCAGTGATCGGCCCGGTGACATATCCATCGAGCCGGACGGCGTTGAAATTCCCGTAAGTCGCGGAAACCGCCCCATCGAGATCAAATTGCGGCTTTCGCGTCGTGATCGAGATAACACCTGCGGACGCGTTCTTGCCGAACAGGGTCGACTGCGGTCCGCGCAGGACTTCTACCCGTTCAAGGTTGGGAAGGTCCGATATCGAAGCGGCAGAGCGCGACCGATACACACCGTCGATAAAGACACCTACTGACGGCTCAAGGCCGATTGCGTTCGAACCGTTGCCGAAGCCACGGATAAAGAATGTCGCGTTCCCCGAGGTCTGGTTCTGCCGGATCGTCAGCGATGGGACCAGCGATTGCAGGTCGATCAGGTCCTGAATTTCCGCCTGGAGGATTTCTTCAGCGCCAACGACAGACACCGCGACAGGCGTTTCCTGCAGCGTCTGCTCACGCTTGGTCGCGGTGACCACGATGGTTGGGACCCGCGAATTGACTTCGAGATCCTCATCTTGGCTGGCTGCATTTTCCGCGTCCTGCGCGAAGGCCGGCGTGCTCATACCAAGCAAAAGAGCTGATAACGCAACACCCCCTGCAAGTTTTGCAAGAAGCTTCGATGACGGATTCGTGGTGGTATCCCGTTCCAATTTCCTCTCCCCTGAACCAGCGCCGTTGGGCTTATACCCGGTCGCTTGATTGATTTAATGTCGTATATTATTCACAATCCTGCAAGTGCTAATTTGCGCAGCTCAACAGGTGCGATCAAACCGTCGTTTCGCGCGATGGACAGCAGAGATGGGAGAGAGAGTTTGGATCTTAAGATAAGCGGCAAAAAGGCTATCATGGCCGGAGGCAGCGCGGGCATGGGCCGCGCAACGGCTGAACGCCTGGCTGAGGCCGGCGCTGAGCTCGTCATCTCTGCGCGCGGCGAGGAACGCCTGATGAAAGCCGCGGACGAAATCGCTGCAAAATACGACGTGCCAGTCACACCGGTGGTTGCAGATTCGTCCAAGGAAGAAGGCCGCGCGGCGCTCTTTGCGGTGTGTCCTGAACCCGATATCCTCGCGATCACGATCAAGCCGCCCGATCCCAACGGCGATTTTCTCAAAGTCACGCCCGATATGTGGCGCGAGGCGGTCGAGACAGCGCTCATCGGGCCGATCGAGATCATGCGACACTATATTCCCGTCATGAAAGAGAAAGGCTGGGGCCGGATCGTCAACATTGCGACTTTCTCCGCCAAAAACCCGATGATCTGGCGGCTGATGTCAGGCCCGCCGCGCTCTGCCCTGCTCAATTACACTGCCAGCGTCTCGCGCGAGATCGCGCCGCATGGGGTCGTGCTCAACAACCTGTTGCCGG